>CAIUGQ010000307.1 GCA_903898725.1 uncultured Burkholderiales bacterium
ACGCGCGCGTGGGCGCGTGCCGGCGGATCGCGGCCCGGAGCACGCCCGGGCCGCGCGCGATCACTTGACCGCGTCCTGCGCCTTCTTGAGCATGCGCACGCGGATGCGGGTGCTCGCCGGCTTGGCGGCGAAGACCTGCTCCTGCTTGGTGAAGGGGTTCACGCCCTTGCGCGCCGGCTTGGCCGGCACGGTCACGGCGGTGGCCTTGAGCAGACCGGGCCACGTGAAGGCGCGCGCGCCCTTCTTGCTCAGCGACGCGAGGATGGTCGCCTCGAGGTTCGCGAGCACGGCCTTGACCGCCTTGACTTCGACCGCGGCGACTTCGGCGAGGTGCGACACCAGGCCCGACTTGCTCAGGGGCTTGGCGATCGGCTTCATCGGGGCGGCGGTGACGTTCGGCGAGGCGGGCTTCGCGGCTTTCGCAGCGGCCTTCGGAGCGGCCTTGGCGGCAGCTTTCTTGGCGGGTGCCTTGGCGGCGACCGGCTTCTTGGCGGCGGGCTTCTTTGCGGCGGGCTTCTTGGCAGCGGGCTTTTTGCTTGCGGTGGCCATGTGGGTTCCTGTGGCGGTGGCGGGAGACCTCGAGGTCGACGGCATCGATCGCGCTACGCGTGCCGCGACGACGCAGCGCGATTCTACTCACGAACATCGGGCCGGGTGGCGTTTTTTCCCGTGCAAACCCGCGTTTTTCAGCCTGGAGCGCGGCGCGCCCGAGACAGCGGGCGGTCTCAGGCCGACGTGCGCACCGCCATCGACTCGCCCAGTCGGATCGGACGACCCGGTGACCACGACCGCTCGAAGCGCATCGGCAGCGCCGGCCACAGCATGACCACGGTGGAGCCGAGCAGGAAGCGGCCCATCTCGGCACCCTGCGCGAGCGTGATCGCGGGCTCGTCGTAGTCCCATGTGCGCACCGTGCCCGGACGCGGCGGATTGACCATGCCGTGCCACACGGTGGCCATGCTGCCCACGATGGTCGCGCCCACCAGCACCAGCACGAACGGGCCGTGGGCGGTGTCGAACAGGCAGACCACGCGCTCGTTCCGGGCGAACAGGCCGGGGATGCCGCGCGCGGTGGCCGGGTTCACCGAGTACAGGCTGCCCGGCACGTGGACCATGCGCCGCAGCCGGCCCGCGCAGGGCATGTGGATGCGGTGGTAGTCGCGCGGACTGAGGTAGAGCGTCGCGAAGGCGCCATCCTCGAAGCGCGCGGCGAGCGCGGCATCGCCGCCGAGCAGTGCCGTCGTCGTGTAGTCGTGACCCTTGGCCTGGAACACCCGATCGCGCTCGATGCGGCCGAACTGGCTGATCGCGCCGTCGACCGGGCAGATCCAGTCGGCGTCGGCCAGCGGTCTCGCGCCGGGGCGCAGCGCGCGCGTGAAGAATTCGTTGAAGCTCGGATAGGCCTCGATGCGCGGGTCCGCGGCCTCGGCCATGTCGACCCGATAGCGCGCGACGAAGCGACGGATCGCCGCATGCGTGAGGGCGCCGGCGCGTGCCGAGGCGAGACGCCCCGCCATGACGGTCATCGCCTGCTTGGGCAGCAGGTGCTGCAGGAGCACGAAGGGATCGGTCAACTCGGCACCGTACGTGGAAGGCGCAGGCATTCTAGCGGCGCGCGTTCGAGGCCGGTCCGCCGGATCGGCCATACTCACGGCTTTTTTCGCGAAGGAATGCCGCGCCCATGTGGTTCAAGAACCTGATCGTGCTTCGCGTCCCGACCGGCTGGGACCTCGACGTCGACACCCTCGCGGACGCGCTGCTGCCGCTCGCCTTCACCGAGGCCTCGTCGGTCGAGGAGGTGCGCTCGGGCTGGGTGCCGCCGCGCGACGGCGACACGTCGCTGGTCTTCGCCTCGGGCCGGCAGATGCTGATCGCGCTGCGTCAGGAGAAGAAGCTGCTGCCGGCGCGCGTGGTGTCGCAGTTCGTCAAGCAGAAGGCCGAGCGCATCGAGGCCGACGAGGGCTTCAAGCCCGGCCGCAAGCGGATGAAGGAGCTCAAGGAGCAGGTGCGCGACGAGCTGCTGCCGCGCGCCTTCAGCCTCTCGACCGACACGCGCGCCTGGATCGATCCGGTCGGCGGCTGGCTGGTCATCGACGCGGCCTCGCAGACCCGTGCCGACGAGATCGTCGGCCTGCTCGCCAAGTCGCTCGACGGGTTCCCCGCACGGCCGCTCAAGACCGTCGCCTCGCCGACCGGTGCGATGACGCAGTGGCTGGTCGACGACGACGCGCCCGCCGGCTTCAGCATCGACCAGGACGTCGTGCTCAAGGCCCGCGATTCGAAGGCGACGGTGCGCTACGCCAACCAGTCGCTCGAGGCCGATGACGTCGCGCGCCACACCAAGGCCGGCAAGCTGTGCACGCGACTCGCGCTGACCTGGGCCGATCGCGTCAGCCTCGTGCTGACCGACTCGATGGCCATCAAGCGGATCCGTCCGCTCGACGTGCTCAAGGAGTCCGAGGCGGGCAGCGCCGCGGGTGCCGACGCCGAGGAGCGCTTCCTGTCCGACTTCACGCTGATGGCGGGCGAGCTGGCCTCGCTGCTCGCGGGTGTCGTCGACGCGCTCGGCGGACCGCTGCCCGATGCACGGCTCGATGCGAAGCCGGACGCGCCCGCGCAAGGCGAACGGCGGCTCGCGAAGGCGGCCTGAGCACGCGCCCGGGGGCCGGCCCGGCCTCCCGGATGCGCCGGCCCGTCCCGCTCGGTGGGCCCCGCCGGCCCTACCAGTGCGGCCGATCGTGGCCGACGCGCACCGGCCGCACCTCGTCGGTCGACACGTTGGCCAGTGCCGAACCGAACTCGGCCGGGATCGGCAGCGAGCGCAGGCGGTCGCCGACCTTGGCGACCCAGGCGCGCACCTCCCAGCCCTCGACCAGCAGCTGCTGGCCGCGCATCAGCTTGTAGTCGATGCGAAAGCGCTTCGGTCCGAACTTCTCGATGCGCGCCTCGGCGAGCAGCCGATCGCCGTCGGTCGAGGCCACCAGGAACTTCGCGTGGGCCTCGAGGATCGGCGTGCCGACCACGCCGTAGCGCTCGGTCAGCGAGGCCTGCGACAGGCCGGCGCAGCGCAGCCAGTGCTGGAAGGCCGTGTCGAACCAGTAGAAGTAGTGCGGGTAGAACACGATCCGCGCGGGATCGCAGTCGCCCCATTCGACGGTGAACGACGTGGTGAAGGCGATCGGCTGCGAGTCCATGGGGCGGTCCGGGGCGGTCGGTGAGGCGAAGGGGGTGTCGGAGGGGGTGTCGGAGGGTTGAGGTCGGGCGATGCCGCCGCGGGGCGCTCGGCGCGTCCGCTCAGGCAGCGTAGCGGCGCACGGCGTCCTCGTCCCAGTCGATGCCGGTGCCGGGGACGTCGGGGGCGGTGACGAAGCCGTCGCGCGGCGCGATCGGCCGGGCGAGGACCGGCGCGGCCCAGTCGACGAACTCGAGCCAGTGCGCGGTCGGCGTCACCGCCAGCAGGTGCGCGCTCACCTCGGGGAACAGGTGCGAGGACATCTCCAGCCCGGCGGCCTGGGCGAGCGCGGCCGCGCGCATCCAGCCGGTGACGCCGCCGATGCGCTCGGCATCGGGCATCACGTAGTCGGCCGCGCCCACGGCCAGGGCCTGCGCCATCTGCTCCGGCCCCATGAAGTTCTCGCCGAGCTGCAGCGGCGTACGCAGCTCGCGGGCGATGCGCGCGTTGCCGGCGAAGTCGTCGGCCCGGGTCGGCTCCTCGATCCAGGCCATGCCGCCCTCGTCGTCGATCATGCGGCCGCGCAGGATCGCGTCGTTGACGCTCAGGCACTGGTTGAAGTCGCACATCAGCGTCGCGTCGGGGCCGATCGCGGCGCGCACCGCACGGATCGCGGCGAGGTCCTCGCGCGGGTCCGGCCGGCCGAGGCGCAGCTTCACCGCGCCGAAGCCTTCGCCGATCAGCGCGTGCGCCTCGGCCGCGAGCTCGCCGACCGGCATCAGGCCCAGCCCGTTCGAGTTGTAGGCGCGGATCGGACGCGGCGTGCCGCCCAGCAGCCGCGCCAGCGCCACGCCTCGATGCCGCGCGAGCGCGTCCCAGGCGGCCATGTCGATGCCGGACATCGCGAACAGCACGATGTTGTGGACCCCGAGCAGCGCATAGCGCGCGCGCAGCGTGCGCTCGATGTCGAAGGGCGCGAGCGGCACGCCGACGAGCATCTGCGCCATCGCCTCGACGAGCGCCACCAGCGGCGCGAGGTTGTGCGGGCCGATCGCGAACAGGTAGCTGCGGCCGGTGACGCCGACATCGGTCTCGAGGTCGATCAGCACGAGCGCGGCGCGCTCGACCGCACCGCTGCCGGTACGCAGCGGGCGGCGCATCGGGGCGAGGACGGGGCGAACGCGCAGGGCGCGGATCGCGGGGGTGGCGGCGTCGGTCATGGAGGGCGGGGCACGCGCGGAGGGGACGGGCGAAGAGGACGGGCGGGCAGGACGGGCGGGCGCGGACAGGCGTCGCGCCGGCGCATTCTCGCCTGCACCGTCCGGCGCGGCAAACCTCGGGCCGCGCGTGGCGGTCGCAGGTGGCGGGTCGTGGCGATTCGTGGAGGGTCGTGGCGATCCGTGACGATCCGTGGAGGGTCGTGGGGATCCGTGGCGATCCGTGGCGTGCCGTGGCGCTTTGTGGCGATCCGTGGCGATTCATGGCGCTCCGTGGCGCTTCGTGGCGCTCGCCGGGGCTCGTGGGGGCTCGCCGGGTGAGCCACTCGGCACCGACCATGGGTTCCTCCCCGGGCAGTCGCCCGCGTCGCCACCCATCGGTGATCCCATGCACGCCTCCTGGTCCGTCCCGCCCCTGCTCGCCGACTGCGCCCTCCACGGTCCCGAGTCCGGCGCGGAGCTCTTCGTCGTCGAAGGCCGATCCGCGGCCGAGTCCGTGCTCGCGGTCCGCGATGCCCGGCGGCAGGCCGTGCTGCCGCTGCAGGGCAAGCCGCTGAACGGCGCGCGCGCCACCGCGGCACGGGTGGCGGCGGACCCCTTCCTCGGCGCGCTGTCCGCCGCGCTGGGCACCGGCTGGGGCGAGGCCTGCGCGCTCGGCGGCCTGCGCTACGAGCGCGTGCTGCTGCTGCACGACCCCGACGCCGACGGCATCCACATCGGCGCGCTGCTGCTGATGCACCTCGCCCGCTGGCTGCCCGCGCTGCTCGACGCAGGGCGGGTCGAACGGGTGCAGGCGCCGGTCGGCGAGGTCCGCGGCGCGCCGGGCACCGCGCCGGTGCTGGCCTTCGGCGACGCGCACTTCCGCGTGCTGTGCGAGCAGGTTCGGGCACGCACCGGCACCTGCGTCGCGGTGCGCTACCGCGGGCTGGGCAGCATCGGTGCCGAGACGCTGCGCGCCACCTGCCTGGACCCCGAGACGCGGCTGACCACGGTGCTGGGGTCGGCCGATGCACGGCTGGCCGCGTGTGCGTTCGGGCTCTCGTCGCGAACGGGGCCGGCGGTGCTGCCGGCCTGAAGCGCGCCGCCCGCCCCGAGCCGTCCGGACTAGACCCGAGGGTCCGGGGTCGAGGGCGCGGCCGGCGTATCCTGCTCGGGTTCCGCGGCGGAGCCCCCGTCAGGCATCGCGCATCACCGATGCCTGCGTCGCGTTCCCACGCTGCCCGCCGCCCGCCCCACGCCGCCCGCCGGCTCCGAACCGCACAGCACCGCCATGACCGACCCTGACGCCCCCGCCGACGACGCCGACGACGCCGTCCGCGAACCCCGCCTCTGGCACGACAACGGCTGGACCGCCCGCGTCATCAAGAACGAGGACGACGACGGCTGGGCCGTCGAGATGATCAAGGACGGCAAGTCCGAGCCGGCGCTGGTCGGCCCGTGGACCATGGGCCGCGACAAGCGCAACCCCAAGCCGCTCGACGTCAACGCCTTCAACACGCTGGTGAAGACGGCCTCCGAAGTGCTGCGCCGGCACGAGCAGCAGCTCACCGCGCAGCTGCACCGCGAGACCGAGGTCGACACGCCCGAGGGCCGCGTCACCGTCACGCTGGACATCGTGCCCGACGAGGACGACCCGTACGCGACGCTCGCCGCACGCGACGTCTTCGGCACGAGCCTCGCGAGCCAGCGGGTGTCGGCCGGCTACCGGCTCACTGCGGCAGCAGCAGCGCGCTGGGTGGAGGCGGGCTACCCGCGCCCTCGGGAGGAGTGAGCAGGCGGGCCCGCTGCGAGCGGGCCCGCCCGATCGCGGTTCACGGCTCGCCGGTGTCCGGCGGCACGCCGCGCGGCCCCGGCCCGTCATAGGTCGGCAGCAGCCGTCTCGGCAGCGGCCCCTTGTTCCGCCCGCCCTGCTGCGTCTGCTCCCACGCATGCGCCAGGATGCCCACCGAGCGCGACAGGCAGAACAGGCCGCGTGCCAGCGGCGCCGCGAAGCCGAGCTCGGCATGCACGACCGCGGTCGCGCCGTCGATGTTGAGCGGCACACGCCGCCCGCCGCGGCCGGCGGCGATCGCGTCCTCGATCGCACGCGCGATCGCGGCGAAGCGCCCGGACACCTCGCCGCGGGCGGCGGCCTCGTCCACCAGCGCGAGCAGCCGCGGCGCGCGCGGGTCCACCGGATGGAAGCGATGGCCGAAGCCCGGCACCGCCTTGCCGTGCGCGCTCACCTGCGCGGCGAGCGCGTCGCGGACCGCGTCGGCCATCGCGGCACCGGCGTCGAGTCGCGCGGCCACCGACGTGTAGAGCTCGACCGCCTGCTCGCCGGCCCCGCCGTGCACGTCGCCGAGCACGTTCACCGCCGAGCCGATCGCGCCGTTCAGGCCGACGCCGCAGGTCGCGGCCATCCGTGCGATCGCGATGCTCGGTGCCTGCGGCCCATGATCGACGCCGGCCACCATGGCCGCCTCCAGCAGCGCGGCCTGCGCGGGCGTGGGCAGTTCGCCGCGCGTCATCAGCCAGATCATCTGCACGAGGCCGACCCGTCCGGTCAGGTCCTCGATCGCGTAGCCACGGAACCTGAGGGTGCCGGGTGCCATGTCGATGATCGAGGTGCGCCACCAGTCGCTCGCCTCGCTCGCCTCGCTCTGCGTCATACCGCCTTCTCCGTCCTGAGCGCGGCGACGTCCGCCGCCGAGTAGCCGAGCTCCGCGAGGATCGCCTCGGTGTGCTCGCCCAGCCGCGGCGGCGGCGTGCTCACCGCCGGGCGCTCGCCGTCGAGCTCGAAGCCGGTCCGCAGGATGCGCACCTCGCGCCCCACGCCGGGCACATCCTCGAATCGCGAGCTCAGGTCACGCCCGGCGAGCTGCGGCTGCGCGAGCGCCTGGGGCACGGTCCAGACCGGGCCGGCGGGCACGCCCGCGGCGACCAGCGCATGCCACCAGTGCTCGGTGCTGCCCGCGGCGAGCGCTCCCTCGATCTCGGCCGCGAGTGCCTGCCGGTGCTGCAGCCGGGCCTGGCGCTCGGCGAAGCGCGGATCGGTCGCGAGCGCGGGCCGACCGATCACGTCACACAGCGCCTCGAACTGTTCCTGCTTGTTCGCCGCGACGTTGAGCAGGCCGTCGGCGGTGCGGAACGCGCCCGACGGGCTCGCGGTCACGTTGTCGTTGCCCATCGGCTGCGGGGCGCGGCCGGCGACCAGCCAGTTCGACACCGCCCAGCCCATCGTCGCCATCGCCGACTCGAGCATCGACACGTCGATGAAGCGCCCGCCGACGCGGTCGCGCTCGGCCAGCGCGGCGCACACCGCCATCGCCGCCGTCAGGCCGCCGATGGTGTCGGCCACCGGATAGCCGACCCGGTACGGCGCGGTCTCGGGGGCGCCGGTGATGCTCATCATTCCGGACATGCCCTGCACGATCTGGTCGTAGGCGGGCGCATCGCGCAGCGGACCGTCCTGGCCGAAGCCGGAGATCGCGCAGTACACGAGCGCCGGATTGTGCGCGCGCAGCGCCTCGTGGCCGAGACCGAGGCGGTCCATCACGCCGGGCCGGAAGTTCTCCACCAGCACCTGCGCACCGGCGACCAGCCGATGGAACACCTCGCGACCGCGCGGATGCTTGAGATCGACGGTGATCGAGCGCTTGCCGGCGTTCTGCGCGAGGAAGGACACGCCCATGCCGCGCCGGTTCAGCTCGGCATCGGCGCCGAGCTGGCGCGCGAGGTCGCCGCCGGCCGGGGTCTCGACCTTGATCACTTCGGCGCCGAGGTGCGCGAGCTGATGGCAGCAGAACGGACCGGCGAGCACGTTCGTCAGGTCCAGCACTCGGATGCCGGCGAGCGGCGTAGGCATGCACGGTCTCCCGCGGGGCGAAACACGATGGTATCGCGCAAGATGCCGCGAATGCCCCCGCGCGCTTGCCCGGCGGGCGCCCGCGTGCGAGCCTGCGCGCCCATGTCCGCACGAACGATCCCGCCCCGCGCCCTCGCCCTGCTCGTGCTGCTCACGCTGGTGTGGGGCACCAACTGGCCGCTGTTCGCGGTCGCGGTGCGCGAGGTCTCGGTCTGGACCTTCCGTGCGATCACGCTGACGGTGGCCGGGGTCGCGCTGCTCGCGATCGCGCGGGCCCGCGGCCAGACGCTCGCGATCCCGCGACGCCACTGGCGCACGATCGGCGTGGCGACCTTCTTCTACCTGTTCATCTGGAACATCGCGAGCACCTACTCGGCGATCCTCGTGCCCTCGGGGCAGGCCGCGGTGCTCGGGTTCACGATGCCGCTGTGGTCGGCGCTGATCTCGTGGGCGGTGCTCGGCCAGCGGCTGACCGGTCGGCTGCTGCTCGCGGTGGCGCTCGGCGGCACCGCGGTCGCGCTGCTGATGGTGCCGAGCTTCGCGGCCTACTCGAACGCGCCGCTCGGGCTGGCCGCAGGCCTGCTCTCGGGCATCGGCTGGGCGATCGGCACGCTGATCCTCAAGCGCAGCGACGTCGACGTGCCGGCGACGGTGCTCACCGGCTGGCAGCTCCTCGTCACCGCGGTGCCGATCGCCGTGGGCGCGCTGATCCTCGGCGATCACCAGTGGTTCGTGCCGTCGTGGACCTCGATCGCGGTGTTCGCCTGGATCGCCCTGATCCCGATGAGCATCGGCAACGTCGCCTGGTTCGCGATCGTCGGGCTGCTGCCGGCGAACATAGCGGGCCTGTCCTCGATCATGGTGCCGGTCGTTGCGATGATCTCGGGCGCGATCGTGCACGGCGAGCCGCTCGGCGTGCTGCAGTGGCTCGCGATCGCCTGCTGTGTGGCGGCGCTCTCTCTGGCGCTGATCAAGCCGGCGGCGGAGCGCTGAGCCGGGCCCCCCGGCGACGCTCGCGGCGCGGCGCGGACGGCGGACGGCGGACGGCAACGGCCGAAGACCGATCGCGAACCGCAGACCGCGGACCGCGGACCGCGGACCGCCAGCTTCGCCGGGCCCGCTCCCCGGTGGTACCCTCACCTCCGTTGGTGCCTGGCCGCCGCCTCGTCGGCGTCCGGGGTAAACGGGAAGCAGGAAGGTGTCGCCGCGCCGCGGCATGCCCAACCTGCGCTGCCCCCGCAACGGTAAGCGGACGGAGTGCGAACCTGCACCCCCGCTCGTGCACGCTGCCACTGGAGGTCCGCCTCCGGGAAGGCCGCACGGGTCGTTCCGCCAGCCCGGATACCGGCCAACGGGTGGTGCGCGACGCAAGTCGCCGTGCCGTATTGCGCGGGTCAGCGGGGAAGCTGGCGCGCGCGAGCTCCGGAGAAAGTTCCGTCATGACCGTCCCGAACAGCCGCGGCCGTCGGCGTGCCCTGCGCACGCCCGCCCGGCGAACCCGCTTCGCCCCCTCGATCCCGTCCCCCGCCCTCCCGACCCGTGCCATGCCGGCGCTCGTCCTGGGCCTGGCCCTCGCCTCGTCCGGCGCGCAGGCGCAGACGACGCCTCCGGTCGCCGGCCCGCTCGATGCGGTCACCGTCACCGCCACCCGCTCGCCCTCGCGCGTGTCCGAGGCGGTCGCGGAGGTGACGGTCGTGGAGCGCGACGAGATCGAGCGCGCCACCGGGCACACCCTGTCCGAGCTGCTCGCCCGCCAGCCGGGGCTGCAGGTCACCTCCAACGGCGGTCTGGGCAAGATCTCGGGCATCTCGATCCGCGGCCTGGAGCCGCGTCACACGCTGCTGCTGGTCGATGGCGTGCGGCTGGGCTCGGCCACGGTCGGCACCCCCTCGTTCGACAACCTGCCGCTCGCGCTGGTCGACCGCATCGAGATCGTGCGCGGTCCGATGTCCTCGCTCTACGGCAGCGACGCGGTCGGCGGCGTGGTGCAGGTCTTCACGCGACGCGCACAGCCGGGCCTGGTGCCGAACGCCTTCGCCACCGTGGGCACGAACCGCTACGCGCAGCTCGGCGGCGGACTCGCCTTCGGCAGCGGCGCCTTCGACGGTGCGGTGCAGCTCGTGCACACCGGCACCAGCGGCTTCTCGGCGACGAACTCGCGTGCACGCTTCGGCGCCTACAACCCCGATGCCGACGGCTTCAACCAGAACGCCGGCAACTTCAGGCTCGGCTGGCAGCTCTCCCCCGACTGGCGCATCGACGCGATGGCGCTGGAGTCGCAGGGCACGACCCGCTACGACGACGGCCCCGGTGTCGATGCCCGCGCGAAGCTGAAGAACTCGGTGCAGTCGCTGCAGGCGAGCGGCCGGCTCGCGCCGTCGTGGACGACGCGCGCCACGCTCGCACGCTCGGCCGACGTGTACGACACGCTGTCGAGCGCCAGCCCGTTCACGCCGCTGGGCGCCACCAAGACCGATCAGACCCAGCTCGCCTGGGAGAACCTGTTCGCGACGCCCGCCGGCACGCTGCTGGCGCTGGTGGAACGGCTCGAGCAGACGGTCTCGCGTCCCGGCCAGCCGTACAGCGTCGGCGACCGCACGATCGATGCGGCGGCTCTCGGGCTGACCGGCGAGTCCGGCCGCAGCGCCTGGCAGGCGGGCCTGCGCCACGACTCGAACTCGCAGTTCGGCGGACAGACCACCGGCCGCATCGGCTACGGCTTCGCGCTGACGCCGGCCTGGCGGCTCGGCGGCTCGTACGGCACGAGCTTCGTCGCGCCGAGCTTCAACCAGCTCTACTTCCCCGGCTTCGGCAGCCCGAACCTGCAGCCCGAGGAAGGCAAGCACGGCGAGGTCAGCCTGCGCTGGACCTCCGGCAACCAGTCGCTGCGCACCGCGTGGGTCGACAACCGGATCCGCGGCTACATCGCCTCGGGGCCGCTGCCGACCAACGTGCCGAGCACGCGGATCGACGGCCTGGTGACCTCCTGGGAAGGCCGCTGGACGAGCCTCGTGGCCGGCGCCTCGTACGAGCACCTCGATCCGCGCAACACCACGCCGGGCGCGAACTACGACAAGCAGCTGATCCGCCGCGCGAAGGATGCGTTCCGGGCACAGGCCGACTGGCTGTTCGGCGAATACTCGGTCGGCGGCACGGTCTCGGCGTTCTCGGGTCGCTACGAGGACGCGGCCAACACGCTGAAGATGGGCGGCTTCACGACGCTGGACCTGCGGGCCGACTGGCGCTACGACCGGGCGTGGACGGTGGGCCTGCGGGTCAACAACCTGACCGGCAAGGCCTACGAGACCGCGTACGGCTTCAACCAGCCGGGCCGCGAGACCTACGTGACGCTGCGCTGGTCGCCGCCGGCGAAATGAGCGGCGCGCCGACCCGCGCGATCGCGTGCGCCTGCCGCCGCGGTGTGGCGCGCACGCTGCGGGTCGGTGTTCGGGTCGGTGTTCGGGTCGGTGTGCTGCTCGGCGTGCTGCTCGGACCGGCCGGGGGGATGCTCGAAGCGCACGCGGCCGCCCCCGCGGCCGCGTCGTCCGCGCTCGCACAGGGCCCCGGGGGCTCCGTCACCGGGGCGTCCACCACGGGGACCGCGATCCTGCTCGTCGACGACCGCGGCCGTCGCATCGAACTGCCGGCGCCGGCGCGGCGCATCGTCTCGCTGCTGCCCTCGCTGACGGAGACGGTGTGTGCGCTCGACGCCTGCGACCGGCTGGTCGGCGTGGACCGCTCCTCGAACTGGCCGGCGTCGATCGCGGCGCTGCCGCGGCTCGGCGGTCTGGAGGACACCCAGATCGAGCGCCTCGTCGCGCTGCGCCCGGACCTCGTGCTCGCGGCCTCGTCGTCGCGCGCGATCGAGCGGCTCGAGTCGCTCGGCATCCGCGTGCTCGCGCTCGAGCCCAAGGGCTTCGCCGACACGCGCCGGGTGCTGCGCACGGTCGCGCAGGCGCTCGGGCGACCCGAGGACGGCGAGGCACTGTGGATGCGCATCGATGCGCGGATCGCGGCGGCCGCGGCCCGCGTGCCGGTCTCGGCGCGGGGGCTGCGCAGCTACTTCGAGGTCTCGGAGACGCCGCATGCGGCGAGCGAGGGCTCCTTCGTCGGCGAGACGCTCGCGCGGCTCGGGCTGCGCAACGTGGTGCCGGCCTCGCTCGGCCCGTTCCCGCAGCTCAACCCCGAGTTCGTCGTGCGCGCGGCGCCCGAGCTCGTGTTCGGCTCGGCGCGCGCCGTCGCGGCGATGCCCGCGCGTCCCGGCTGGGCGGCGCTGCCCGCACTGCGCGAGCGGCGGGCGTGCGCGCTCGAGCCTGCGGGCTACGAGGCCATCGTGCGGCCCGGTCCGCGGCTGGGCGAGGCCGCCGAGATCCTCGCCGACTGCCTGATCGCGCTCGAGGCGAGGCGGCCATGACCCCGGTGCGACTCGCCGCTGCGCTCCTCGTCGCCGCGGTCGCGATCGGCGCAGCCGGTCTCGCCGCGGGCGGCGACGGCTGGTCGTTCGCCTGGGGCGAGGACTGGCCGCTGCTCGCCGGCATCCGCGCGCCGCGCACGATCGGAGCCTTCCTGGCGGGTGCCTGCCTCGGCCTGTCGGGTGCGATCGCGCAAGGCCTGTTCCGCAACCCGCTGGCCGACCCGTACCTGCTCGGATCGGCCGCGGGCGCGGGCCTGGCGGTGACGCTGGTGGTCGCCGCGGGCGGTCTCGCGGGGGCGGCGCCGCTGCTGGCCGGGGCCGACGTGCTGCTGCGCGTCGGGCTGGTGGGTGCGGCCTTCTGCGGCGCGCTCGGCGGCGTCGCCGCTACGCTCGCGCTGGCCGGCGGCACGGCGCGCCCGACGGTGCTGCTGCTGTCGGGCGTGGTGGTCGGGGTGATCGCCGCGGCGCTCTCGGACCTGCTGACCCTGCTCGCCCCCGAGGCGCTGCGCGGCCGGCAGGCCTTCATGCTCGGCACCACCTCGTTCCTCGGCTGGACCGGCGTCGCGCTGCTGGCCGCGGCGCTCGCCGCCTGCCTGCCGGTGGCGATCCGCACGGCCCGCGCGCTCGATGCGCTGGTGCTCGGCGAATCGGCGGCCGCCAGCCTCGGTCTGGACCTGCCGCGGCTGCGCCTGCTGCTGGTGGCCACGATGGCGCTGGCCACCGGCACCGCGGTCGCGCAGGTCGGCCTGGTCGGCTTCGTCGGGCTGGCCGCGCCGCACCTGGTGCGCCGGGCGGTGGTGGTCACGCACGGCCGGCTGCTGGCGCTGTCGGCGCTCGCCGGCGGCGTGCTGCTCGCCGGCGCGGACGTCGCCGCCCGCAGCGTGATCGCGCCGCGCGAGCTGCCGGTGGGCCTGCTGACCGCGGTGCTGGGCGGCGCCTACCTGCTCGTGCTGCTTCGCCGGCGGAGCACCCCATGAGGACGCCACCCCGCGAGCACCCGCCAGCGGGCACGACCGTCCTCGAGGCCGAGGCGCTGCGCGTCGAGCTGGGCACGCGCGCGGTGCTCGAGCGGGTCGACCTGCGGCTGGCCGCCGGCGTCTGGACCGCGATCGTCGGACCGAACGGCGCGGGCAAGAGCACGCTGCTGGCCACGCTCGCCGGGCTGCGCCCGCCCGCTTCGGGCACGCTGCGGCTCCACGGCCGCCCGCTCGCGGCGTGGTCGCCGCGCGAGCGCGCGATGCGCCTGGCCTGGCTGGGTCAGCACGGCGAGGCCGAGGGCGACCTCGCCGCGCGCGACGTGGTGGCGCTGGGCCGACTGCCCCGGCTCGGGCTGCTCGGCAGCCCCGGCGCGGCCGACGACGCGATCGTCGACGCGGCGATGCGCGAGACCGAGTGCGAGGCGTTCGCCGGCCGGCGGCTCGACGCGCTGTCGGGCGGCGAGCGCCAGCGCGTGCTGATCGCGCGTGCACTCGCGGTCGAGGCGGGCGTGCTGCTGCTCGACGAGCCGACCACCCACCTCGACGCGCCGCACCAGCGCGCGCTGCTGCGCAGCCTGCGCGCGCGCGCTGCCCGCGGCGCCGCGGTCGCGACCGTGCTGCACGACCTCGGCCTCGCGATGGCGGCCGACCGGCTGCTGGTGCTGGTGGCGGGCCGTGTCGCGGCCGAGGGCCCGCCTGCGGACGGAGCGGTGCGCGCGGCGCTCGTGGCGGCCTTCGGCGGCGCGGTGCGGATCCTGCGCGTGCCGGACGAGCCGAACGAGCCGTCTCGCGACGGCGGCCGTTGGATCGTGGTGCCGCGCGACTGACCGGCCTCAGCCGGCGGCTGGCAGCAGGGCCCGTCGCAGGCCGACCACCTCGTCGAACGCGGCCACCAGCGTGTCGAGCTCGGCGTCGCCGAACGGCAGCGACAGCGCCATGAAGCCGCGCCGCGCCATCCAGACGCCGCGCTCGAGCAGATCGAAGAACAGCAGGTCCTTGATGCGCGGATCGATGCCCGCGAGATCGCGCGACGCGCGGATCGGTCGATCGGTCGCGTGCAGGTTCGACAGTGAGCCGAGCCCGCTCGCCTGCAGCGCGACGCCGTGCCGCGCGAACACCTCGGCCAGCCGCGCGCGCAGCCGTTCGCCGCGCGCGTTCAGCGCATCGAGCGCCTCGCGGGTCAGCACCCGCTGCAGCCCGGCGAGGCCCGCGGCCATCGTCAGCACGTTGTTGTTGAAGGTGCCGGCATGCGCGAGCGCATCGGCCCGCCGCGGGTCGAACCGGTCGATCACGTCGGCGCGGCCGCCGAAGGCACCGATCGACATCCCGCCGCCGAAGTACTTGCCCAGCGTGGTGAGGTCGGGGCGCAGCCCGAGCAGCGCCTGACGACCGCCGTACGACAGGCGCGAGGTCATCACCTCGTCGAACACCAGCAGCGCGCCGTGCTCGTCGGCGAGCGCGCGCAGCCCGTGGAGGAAGGACGGATCGCCGGGGATGCAGCCACCGGAGCCGAGCATCGGCTCGACCAGGATCGCGGCCACGTCGCCGCGGTGCGCCGCGAGCGCGGCGCGCGCGCCCTCGAGGTCGTTGTACGGCGCGACGGCGAACGCGTGCGGCACGTTGACCTTCGCGGGCGCACCCGCCGGAAACGACAGCACCCCGCCGTGGTACGCGCCCTCGAACACCAGCACCGTGCGCCGCCCGGTGTGCGCGACCGCAGCGGCGAGCGCGAGCAGGTTCGCCTCGGTGCCGGAGTTCGTGAAGCGCAGCCGCTCGATGGACGGGATGCGCGCCTGGATCTCGCGCGCGAGCGCCGCTTCCCCGGGCGTGTGCGACGACAGGTTCAGCCCGCCCCGCAGCGCATGCTCGATCGCCTCGCGGATCACCGGGTCCGAGTGGCCGTACAGGCCCGCGGTGAACTCGCCGAGCGCATCGAGGTAGACGTGACCGTCGACGTCGGTCAGGCGGCAGCCCTCGCCGCCCGCCATGTACGGCGGGAAGGGCGGGAAGAACAGCACGCTGCGGGTGTTGCCGCCGGGCAGCACCTCGGCGGCCTCGCGCTGCAGGCGCTCGCTGGTCGGACGTCGGGCCACATAGCGGTCGAGGGCCTCGGACAGCGCCCGACCGAGCGCGTCCTGCGGGTCGGCGGGCGCGAGCCGCGCGGCGGACTGGGGTGCGTTCATCGGGCGGTCTCCTCGGATGCCGAACCCGAGGATACCGCCGCCGGTGCGCCACCGGCCGTCGGTCGCGACCGTCCAGGCGGGCTCGCGCGGCTTGAGCCGCGCCCGCGCGCGTGGGACGGTGGCCGACGACCCCTGTCCGCATCGAGCCGAGCCCATGACGACCCTGCAGTCCGCCCTCTTCCGGCACAGCGTGCGCCCGACCTGCGTCGGCCTCGCCACGACGCTGCTGCTGGTGCTGGCCGGCTGCGGCGGCGGCGGCCTCGGCGACGCGGTGTCCGGCGGCCCCGCTGCCGCTGCCGCCGCTCAGGCGGGTGCGGCGGCCGACACCGTCGCGCCCGGCAGCGCCGACGCCTCCGCACCCGCGGCGGCCGCACCGACCGTCTCGTCGCAGGCCGCGCCCGCCGCGCTCACCGCCTCGGCCACCCCGAAGCAGCTCGCCCTCTCGTGGTCCGCGGCCGCCCAGGCCACCGGCTACCGCCTGCAGCGCAAGGTGGGCAGCGGCGACTGGACCGACGTCGGCGGCACGCTGACCGGCACCACCCTGAGCACCACGGTCGACCTCGCCGTGCACCTCGTGGACTGGGCCGCGACGCGCTATCGGGTGCTCGCCTGCGGCGCGTCCGGATGCAGCGCATCCCCCGAGGTGGCGGCCCTCGACCGCATGCTCGCCGCGATCGGCCGGCTGCAGGCCGCAACCCCGGGGGCGACCGACAAGTTCGGGCTGACGGTCGCGCTCAGCGCCGACGGCAGCACCCTCGCGATCGGCGCCCCCGAGGACGACAGCAGCTCCAGCGGCATCGACCAGGACGAGACCAACGACGCGGCGATCGATGCGGGCGCGGTCCACGTGTTCGTGCGCGGCGGCGCCGGCTGGGTCCGGCAGGCGTACGTGAAGGCGTCGAACACCGGGGCCGGCGACGGCTTCGGCCGCTCGGTCGCGCTCAGTGCCGACGGCAGCCTGCTGGTCGTCGGCGCGGCCGGCGAGGACAGCGCCTCCAGCGCCACGCCGGCCGACAACACAGCGGCCGACAGCGGTGCGGTCTACGTGTTCACGCGCGCCGGCACGGCCTGGACGCAGCAGGCCTACGTCAAGGCGGCGAATCCGGGGGCGAGCGACGGCTTCGGCTCGAGCGTCGCGCTCACCGGCGACGGCGCCACGCTCGCGGTCGCAGCCCCAGGCGAGGACGGCGACCCGGCCCTCGGCCAGGCCGACGACTCGATGGGCAACAGCGGCGCGGTCTACGTCTTCACGCGCTCGGGCTCGGTCTGGTCGCAGCAGGCGTGGCTCAAGGCCTCGAACGCCCAGGCCGGCGACGGCTTCGGCCGGTCGGCGGCGCTCAGTGCCGACGGCACGACGCTGGCCGTGGGTTCGAACCTCGAGGACGGGGGCATCCCCGGCGTCGGCGGCAACCAGTCGGACGAGTCGGCGCCCGACGCCGGCGCGGTCTACGTGTTCGTGCGCGGCGGATCGGTCTGGTCGCAGCAGGCGTACGTGAAGGCCTCGAACGTCGGCTCCAACGACCAGTTCGGCGTCGCCGTCGCGCTCTCGGCCACCGGCGACACGCTCGCGGTCGGCGCGACCCTGGAGGATGGCGCCTCGCGCGGCATCGACGGCGACGGCACGAGCAACTCGGCCACCAACGCGGGCGCCGCCTACGTCTTCTCGCGCACCGGCTCGAGCTGGGCGCAGCAGGCCTACGTGAAGGCCTCGAACGCGCGCGCCGCGGACCGCTTCGGGCAGCACCTCGCGCTGAGCGCGGACGGCGCGCTGCTGGCGGTCGGCGCGCACGTGGAGAGCAGCGGCGCCAGCGGCGTCGGCGGCGACCAGATGGATGCGTCGGCCGTCTCCAGCGGCGCGGTCTACCTGTTCGGGCGGACCGCGGCCACCTGGACGCAGCGCAGCTACGTGAAGGGTTCGAGCGTCTCGCCGAACGACCAGTTCGGCACCAGCCTCGCCCTCAGCGGCGATGGCAGCGCGCTGGCGGTCGGCGCGCCGCTCGCGATCCCCGCGCCGCCGGTCGGGACCAGCGGCTCGGTCTTCGTCTACTGACGGACACGCCTGCCGCATCGTCCGATGCGGCAGGCGCGGACCGGCTCGAACCGGCTCACCGACGGGCCCGCGGCCCGTCGGCACGGCCTCACTGGATCGACAGCCGCTTCGCGCCGGCCACCGCCTTCTTCGGCAGCGACAGCTCGAGCACGCCGTTGTCGAACTTCGCGCTCGCCTGATCCTCGTCGATCTCGTCGGTCAGCGCGAAGCTGCGCGCGAAGGCGCCGTAGTAGCGCTCGCTGCGCAGGATGCGCTCGCCGTCCTTCTGCTCGGCCTCGCGCTTGAGCTCGGCGCGGATCGTCACGCGGTTGCCGTCGATGTCGACATGGATCGCGTCCTTCGGGACGCCGGGCAGATCGGCGCGCACGGTGTACACGCGCTCGCCTTCGGAGACGTCGACGCGCATCGGCACGGCCTGCTGCGCGCCGTTGCCGCCGGACTGGCCGCCGCTGCCGCGCTGCTCGGCGGCGCCGTCGTTCAGCAGGCTGCGGAACAGGGTCGGGAAGACATCGGCGAACGGATCGTAGATCGAGACCTTGGTCATGTTCGTGCTCCTGGCGATTCGGTGGACGGGGGCACCGCAGGCGCGGCACCCATGTCTCCGATGTATGCGCACGGACCCTGCTTTTCAAGCACCCGCGCGCATCGGCCGACCCGGCTCAGCCGACGAACGCGTCGTACAGGAGCCGGATGCCGATCACCAGCAGCGAACCGACCAGGAGCCGATAGAAGATCGTCTCCGGCAGCACCTTGACGAGCCGGATTCCGGCCCAATATCCGAGCGGCACGAAGGGCGCGAGCGCGAGCGATGCGGTGAGCCCCGAGAGGTCGAGCAGCCCGATCGCGCCATAGGGCACGAGCTTGACCGCGTTGACCACGGTGAAGAAGATCACCGTGGTCGCGACCAGCCGTTCCTTGTCGAGCTTGAGCGGCAGCAGGTACTGCATCAGCGGCGGACCGCCGGCATGGGCGAGCGTGCTGGTGAACCCCGACACCGCACCCCAGAAGCCGCCGGCCAGTCGCGACGCGGGCCGCGGCGGCGCGGCCGCGATCGCGTGGCGCGCGATGATCCGGTGCAGCGCGAAGGCCACCGCCTCGGCGCCCAGCAGGCCCTTGACCCAGCGCACGTCGAGCACCGAGAACGCGAGCGCACCGATCAGGATGCCGAGCATCGCCCCGGGGAGCACCGACCTGAGCGTGTCGGCATCCGCGCGGCCGCGCCAGGCCCACAGGCCGAGCGCATCCATCGAGATCAGCAGCGGCAGCATGATCGCGGCGGCGACGGCAGGCGACATCGCGAGCGCCATCAGCGGCACCGAGAGCATGGCCAGCCCGTTGCCGCTCGCCTTGGAGAGGCCGGCGAGCAGCACCGCCGGCACCGCGACCGCCCAGAAGGCGGGGTCGGCAAGCACCTACAGCAGCTGGCAGACCTCGTCGAACGAGAAGCGCGGCAGTCGCTGCATCACCTTCGCGGGGTCACCGTGGCCGAGGTTGCAGAGGAAGTTCGACTTGAAGCGGCCTTCGGGGAAGAACGCCGCGTCGACGCGCGCGTTGTCGAAGCCGGACATCGGGCCCACGTCCAGACCCACCGCGCGCGCGGCGAGCATGAAATAGGCGCCCTGCAGCGTGCCGTTGCGGAACGCGAAGGCCGTGCGTGCGGCGAGCTTCTCGGGGCCGTCGAAGCCGGCCTTCATCGTCGTGTTGTGCGGGAAGACCTTCGGCAGGTGCTCGTGGAACTCGAGGTCGTGCGCGACGATCGCGATCACCGGGGCGCTCATCGTCTTGTCGACGTTGCCGGGCGAGAGCATCGGGCGCAGCCGCTCCTTGGCCGCCTGCGTGCGCAGGAACACGAAGCGCGCTGGCTGCGTGTTGGCCGAGGTCGGCGCCATCTTCATCAGGTCGAAGACCGCGCGCAGTTCGGCGTCGGTGACCGGGGTGTCGAGCCAGCCGTTCTGGGTGCGGGCGGTGGTGAACAGCGTCTCGATCGCGTGCGAATCGATCATGGAAATATGTCCAATTGGGAGGAGGCTAGGGGATGCGCCGCGCGTCGAAGTTCAGAGCGGCACCGGCGTCGACTGCCATGATGCCATCCGCCACCCATCGGGCCCGCGACGCCAGACCTGAAGGTAGCGGCTGACGAAATCCTTGGCTGTGCCCTTCACGACCACCTGGATGCGGACGTCGCCGTTGCACAGCGCGGTGTCGCCCCAGACGCGCCACGTCCGCTTGAGCGGCGTCAGCGCGGTGTAGTCGTAGAAGCCGGTGCAGGCGCGCTCGACGAAGGTCGCACGGTCCTCGGTGGTCGCCGACGAATGCACGTAGACCATGTCCTCGGTGAACAGCGCCTCGAGGGCGGCACGGTCCTTCGCGATGGTGGCGGCGGCACGCCGGTCGTCGATCGCCTCGAGCTCGGCGACGATGCGGGGGTCGGTCATTCGGGAATCTCCTCGGGTCGGGCCGGCGCGGGCGCGACGGCAGGGTTCAGCACGAAGTCGAAATCGAGCGTCCAGTACGGCGCGTCGCGCCGCGTGCCGTCGGGCGCGACGCCCGGCTCGCGGCGGATCCAGTCGGCGACCAGCGACGGGCGCACGCCGAACACCGCGTCGGAGTCGAGGTACCGGTCGCCGCGACGGAACACATGGGTGATCAGACGCTCGTAGCCGGGCGCAGCGATCATGAAGTGCAGGTGCGCGGGCCGCCACGGATGGCGGCCGGTCGCCTCGAGCAGGCGGCCGACGGGCCCGTCGGTGGGGATCGGATAGGCCTCGGCGAGGACGGTCCAGAAGCGGAAGGCGCCGTCGGCATCGGCGCGCAGCACGCCACGCGCCTGCGCATGTCCGAGCTCGGCGCGCTGCACGTCGTAGAAGCCCTCGGCGTCGGCCTGCCAGACGTCGATCTCGGCATGCGGCACCGGCTCGCCGCCCGGCCCGCGCACGCGTGCCTGCACCCAGCACGGCTCGCCCGCGGCCCCGCCGCCGATGTCCGCGCCGAGCTCGAAGCGCGGCGCATCCGGCACGTGGAAGGGTCCGAACACCGTCGACTCGGTGCAGCCCGGCGCCGCCGGGTGATTCTGGTCGGTGACCAGCATCGACAGGCCGAGCACGTCCGACAGCAGGATGAACTCCTGGCGCCGCTCGGTGCAGGTCTGGCCGACCGCGGTGAGGAACGAGACGGCGGCGAACCACTCGGCCTCGGTGAGGCGCGTCTCGTGCGCGAACGCGTGCAGATGGCGCACCAGGGCGGTCATCAGCTCGCGCATGCGCGCATCGGGCGTCGATGCCAGCCGCGCCAGCACCTCGCCGGTGATCGGGTGCGGATCGGCTCCGGCGGGACTCGCGGCGGTCATCGTCGTCTCCTCGTCGGGGGGCGGGCGCGCTCAGGCGATCCGCACCGCGCCGTCCGCGACGGTGACGTCCACCGCCAGCAGCCGCTCGCCCTTGCAGGGGCCGTCGTAGCAGTGGCCGTCGTCGAGGTGGAACATCGCGGTATGGTGCGCGCACATCAGGTCGCGACGGCCCTCGATCTCGTAGACGCAGAACACGTCCGGCGAGAAGTGGTACGGGATGCGCACGTGCGGACACTCGTTGACGAAGGCCCGCACGCCGGCCTCGACCTTGAAGAGCACGACCCGGAAGGCGCGCGGCCCCTCGCCGAAGACGCGTTCGAGACCGTTGTCGGCGGGTACCTCGTCGAGCGCCGCGAGCGGCGTGCCGGCGGCGGGGGCGTTCGGACGCGCGCGCCAGTCCTCGCTCGCGTCGGCCATCACACCCGCTCGACCAGCATGGCGATGCCCTGCCCGACGCCGATGCACATCGTCGCCACCGCGTAGCGCCCGCCGGTGGCGTGCAGCTGGCTGACCGCGGTCAGCACCAGCCGCGCGCCCGAGGCGCCCAGCGGATGGCCGAGCGCGATCGCCCCGCCGTTCGGGTTCACGTGTGCCGCGTCGTCCGGCAGGCCGAGCATCCGCAGCGTGGCCAGGCCTTGCGCGGCGAACGCCTCGTTGAGCTCGACCACGTCGATCTGCCCGATCGACAGCCCGGTCTTCGCGAGCAGCTTCTGCGTGGCCGGCGCCGGGCCGATGCCCATCACGCGCGGCGCGACGCCGGCGGTGGCCATCGCGACGACGCGGGCGCGCGGCGTCAGGCCGTGGCGGTCCGCCGCCGCCGCCGAGGCGAGCAGCACCGCGGCCGCACCGTCGTTGACGCCCGAGGCGTTGCCCGCGGTCACGGTGCCGTCCGGACGCACCACGCCCTTGAGCCGGCCGAGCGCCTCGAGCGTGGTCTCGCGCGGGTGTTCGTCCTTCGAGACCACCGTCGGATCGCCTTTCTTCGAGGGGATCGTCACCGGCACGATCTCGCGATCGAAGAACCCGCTCTTCTGCGCCGCGGCCGCGCGCTGCTGGCTGCGCATCGCGAACGCGTCCTGGTCGGCGCGCGAGATGCCGTGGTCGGTCGCCACGTTCTCGGCGGTCTCGGGCATCGCGTCCGTGCCGTACATCGCCTTCATCTTCGGGTTCACGAAGCGCCAGCCGATCGTCGTGTCGAAGATCGCGGCGCTGCGCGAGAACGCGCTGTCGGCCTTGGGCATCACGAAGGGCGCGCGCGACATGCTCTCCACGCCGCCCGCGATGGCCAGGTCGATCTCGCCGGTGCGGATCGCGCGCGCGGCGGTGCCGACCGCGTCCATGCCCGAGCCGCACAGCCGGTTGATCGTCGCGCCGGGCACGTCCTGCGGCAGCCCCGCCAGCAGCAGCGCCATCCGGGCCACGTTGCGGTTGTCCTCGCCGGCCTGGTTCGCGCAGCCGAAGATCACCTCCTCGATGGCGGCGGCGTCGAGCTTCGGGTTGCGCGCGAGCAGCGCCGCGATCGGGATCGCGGCGAGGTCGTCGGCGCGGACCGAGGCGAGCGCGCCGCCGTAGCGGCCGATGGGCGTGCGGACCGCGTCGCAGATGAAGACGTCTTTCATGGAGGCTCCGGATTCGGGAAGGGGTTCGGGGCGATCGGGCCGATCAGGCCGGTCGCGCGAGCGGGGCTTCGGTGAGCGACTGCAGCGTCTCGAAGTCCAGCCCCGCCACCCACTCGATCGCGCGCAGTCCCTGCGGCGTCACCTCGATCACCGCGAGGTCGGTGTAGATGCGCTTGACGCAGCCGATGCCGGTCAGCGGATAGCTGCAGCGCTCGACGATCTTCGGCTCGCCAGTCTTGGTGGTGTGCTCCATCATCACGAAGGTGGCCTTCGCGCCGATGGCGAGGTCCATCGCGCCGCCGACCGCGGGAATCGCGTCGGGCGCGCCGGTGTGCCAGTTCGCGAGATCGCCGCCGGCCGACACCTGGAAGGCGCCGAGCACGCAGATGTCGAGGTGACCGCCGCGCATGATCGCGAACGAGTCGGCATGGTGGAAGAACGCGCCGCCGGTCAGCAGCGTCACCGGCTGCTTGCCGGCATTGATCAGGTCCCAGTCCTCCTGGCCCTTCGCAGGCGCCGGCCCCATGCCGAGGATGCCGTTCTCGCTGTGCAGGAAGATCTCGCGGTCGCGCGGCAGGTGGTTGCCCACCAGCGTCGGCAGCCCGATGCCGAGGTTCACGTAGGCGCCCTCGGGAATGTCGCGCGCGACGCGCGCGGCCATCGCGTCGCGGGTCAGCTTGTCGTAGGCCATGCGGGGCTCCTTCAGCGGGCGACGCGCACGACGCGCGTCACGTGGATGCCGGGCGTCACGATGTGCTCGGGATCGAGCGCACCGAGCTCGACGATCTCGGCGACCTGCGCGACGGTGAGCGCCGCGGCGGTGGCCATGACCGGGTTGAAGTTGCGCGCGGCCTTGCGGTAGACGAGGTTGCCCCAGCGGTCGCCGCGCTCGGCGCGGATCAGCGCGACATCGCCGCGGATCGGATGCTCGAGCACATGGTCGCGGCCGTCGATGCGGCGCGTCTCCTTGCCCGCGGCCAGGTCCGTGCCGAAGCCGGTCGGCGTGAAGAACGCGCCGATGCCCGCCCCCGCCGCGCGGATGCGCTCGGCGAGGTTGCCCTGGGGGACGAGCTCGAGCTCGAGCTTGCCGGCGCGGTACAGCGCGTCGAAGTGATGCGAGTCGGCCTGGCGCGGGAACGAGCAGATCAGCTTGCGCACGCGGCCGGCCTTGAGCAGCGCGGCCAGCCCGGTCTCGCCGTTGCCGGCGTTGTTGTTGACGATGACCAGGTCGCGTGCGCCCTGCTCGATCAGTGCCTCGACCAGCTCGGTCGGCTGCCCGGCGCCGCCGAAGCCGCCGATCATCACGGTGGCGCCGTCGCGCACGCCGGCGAGCGCGTCGGCCAGCGTCTTCACGGTCTTGTCGATCATGGGGGTGCGTCTCCTCGGGCTTGCGCCGATGTGTTCGCCAGGCGCACACTTGTGCGATGAGCGAACGCGATCGGCGATTGGACCCGATGCCCCCGGGGCTGTCAACGCGCGGGGCGGGGGTTCCGGCGCGGCGCAGGGCGGGCACGGCGCGCACGGCCGGGACGC
>CAIUGQ010000308.1 GCA_903898725.1 uncultured Burkholderiales bacterium
ATGGGCGGCATGACCCATGCGGTGCAGAGCGGCTGGGCCAAGCTCAAGATCGAGGCGAGCGCCGCCGAGAAGCAGGCGCGCATCGACTCCGGCCGCGAGGTCATCGTCGGGGTCAACAAGTACCGCTCGGGCGCCGACGACGCGATGGACATCCTCGACATCGACAACGTCGCGGTGCGCGCCTCGCAGATCGAGCGGCTCAAGTCGGTCCGCGCGACACGCGATGCGGCGACCGTCGAGCGCACGCTGGCCGCGCTCACCGCGGCCGCCTAGTCGGGCACCGGCAACCTGCTGGCGCTGGCCATCGACGCGGTGCGTGCGCGCGCCACGGTCGGCGAGGTCAGTGACGCGCTGGAGAAGGCCTGGGGCCGCTACCGTGCCGACACCCAGAAGGTCACCGGCGTCTACGCCGCGGCCTACGACAGCGCCGAGGGCTGGGACAAGCTGCGCGACGAGATCACCGCGTTCGCCGAGGAGCAGGGGCGGCGCCCGCGGGTCATGATCGCCAAGCTCGGCCAGGACGGCCATGACCGGGGGGCCAAGGTGGTGGCCACGGCCTTCGCGGACCTCGGCTACGACGTCGACATGGGGCCGCTCTTCCAGACCGCCGAGGAGTGCGCGCGCCAGGCGATCGAGAACGACGTGCATGCGGTCGGCGTCTCGACGCTCGCCGCCGGCCACAAGACGCTGGTGCCCGCGATCATCGAGGCGCTCAAGGCGCAGGGCGGCGACGACATCATCGTCTTCGTGGGCGGGGTGATCCCGAAGCAGGACTACGCGTTCCTCTACGACGCCGGCGTCAGGGGCATCTACGGGCCCGGCACGCCGATCCCGGCGAGCGCCAAGGACGTGCTCGAGCGCATCCGCGAGACCGCACGGGCACGGTGAGCGCGGTGCCACGTCCCGCCGCCCCAGCCGTCCGACCGGTGCCCCGGTGAGCGACCCGGCATCGGCGGCACCGCCGTCCGGGCTGTCCGGCGCGGCCGTCGCGCCGCCGCCCCCCGATCCGCTCGACGTCGAACTCGCGCTTGGCCTCGTCGCCGGCGAGCGGCGCTGGCTGGCGCGCGGCATCACGCTGACCGAGTCCACCCGCGCGGACCATCGCGCCCGCGCCGACGCGCTGCTCAACCACCTGCTGCCGCGCACCGGTCGCGCGGTTCGCGTCGGCGTCTCGGGCACGCCCGGCGTGGGCAAGTCGACCTTCGTCGAGGCGCTGGGCATGAAGCTCATCCAGCGCGGCCTGAAGGTCGCGGTGCTCGCGGTGGACCCGTCCTCGGTGGTCTCGGGCGGCTCGATCCTCGGCGACAAGACGCGCATGGAGCACCTCTCGGTGGCCGAGGGCGCGTTCATCCGTCCGAGCCCCGCCTCGGGGACGCTCGGCGGCGTCGCGGCGAAGACGCGCGAGGCGATGCTGCTGTGCGAGGCTGCGGGCTATGACGTGGTGATCGTCGAGACGGTCGGCGTCGGGCAGTCGGAGACCGCGGTCGCCGACATGACCGACGTGGTTGTGCTGATGCAGCTGCCCAATGCCGGCGACGAGCTCCAGGCGATCAAGAAGGGCGTGATGGAGATCGCCTCGCTGGTCGTCATCAACAAGGCCGACACCGACCCGGATGCGGCCAGCCGCGCGCAGGCCCAGATCGTCAGCGCCTTTCGCACGCTCGGGCTCGGCATCGGGCGCGAGCGCGCGGAGGCGCGGGTGCTCAAGACGAGCGCGCTGTCGGGCGAGGGCATCGACGCGCTGTGGGCGGAGGTCGAGCGCTGGGTCGCTGACCGGCGCGCGAGCGGCGAGTTCGACGCGCGCCGCACCCGCCAGTCGGTCGCCTGGATGTGGGACCTGGTGCAGACGCGGCTGATGGCGGGCTTCCGGGGCGACGCCTCGGTGCGCGCCGCGCTGCCCGCGATGCTCGCCGAGGTCACCGGCTCGCGCATCGCGGCCACCGCGGCCGCGCGCCGGCTGCTGGAGCTCTACGGACACCCCTGAACCGGCCCGTCCTCGCCGCCGCCCGGTCGCGACACCGACACCGACATCGAACCCAGACCTCTCACCGAACCCACCTCGAACCAACCACCATGCACGACATCCAGCAGCAACTCGAGCTCAAGCGCGCGCAGGCGCGTCTCGGCGGCGGCCAGAAGCGCATCGACGCGCAGCACGCCAAGGGCAAGCTGACGGCGCGCGAGCGCATCGAGCTGCTGCTCGACGAGGGCTCGTTCGAGGAATGGGACATGTTCGTCGAGCACCGCTGCGCGGACTTCGGCATGCAGGACCAGAAGATCCCGGGCGACGGCGTGGTGACCGGCTATGGCGTGATCAACGGCCGGCTGGTGTTCGTCTTCAGCCAGGACTTCACGGTCTTCGGCGGTGCG
>CAIUGQ010000309.1 GCA_903898725.1 uncultured Burkholderiales bacterium
GCCGGGCGTCGAGGGCCTCAAGGGTCCGTTCACCTGCCTCAACAGCGCCCGCTACGGCATCGCCTGGGGCGCGCTCGGCGCCGCCGAGGACTGCTGGTTCCGTGCCCGTCAGTACGTGCTCGACCGCAAGCAGTTCGGCCGGCCGCTCGCCGCCAACCAGCTCATCCAGAAGAAGCTCGCCGACATGCAGACCGAGATCACGCTCGGGCTGCAGGGCTGCCTGCGCCTGGGCCGCATGAAGGACGAGGGCACGGCCGCGGTCGAGATCACCTCGATCATGAAGCGCAACAGCTGCGGCAAGTCGCTCGACATCGCGCGGCTCGCCCGCGACATGATGGGCGGCAACGGCATCAGCGCCGAGTATGGCGTCGCCCGCCACCTGGTCAACCTCGAGGTGGTCAACACCTACGAGGGCACGCACGACGTGCACGCGCTGATCCTGGGCCGCGCCCAGACCGGCATCCAGGCCTTCAGCTGACACCGAGCCCCCGTCGATGACCGTCTCCCACGATTTCAAGGGTCGCCGCGTGCTCGTCGCCGGCGGCAGCCGCGGCATCGGCCGCTCGATCGCGCTGGGCTTCGCACAGGCCGGCGCCTCGGTGTCGATCTGCGCGCGCGGCGCGCAGGCGCTCGAGGCTGCCCGCGCGGAGCTGGCCGCGGCCGGTCCGGGTCGCATGCACGCCGCCTCGTGCGATCTCGCCGAGCAGGCGCAGATCGAGGCCTGGGTCGCGTCGGCCGCCGATGCCCTGGGCGGCATCGACGTGCTGGTCAACAACGCCTCGGGCTTCGGCGCCGGCGACACCGAGGACGGCTGGGCCGCGAGCTTCGGCATCGACGTGCAGGCGGTCGTGCGGGCCAGCCGCGCCGCCCTGCCCTGGCTCGAGCGCGGCACGTCGCCGTCGGTGATCAACGTGTCCTCGATCTCGGCGCTCAAGCCGTCGACGCGCACGCCGGCCTACGGCGCCGCGAAGGCCGCGGTCATCCACTACACCACCAGCCAGGCCGCGCTGTGGGCCCGGCGCGGCATCCGCGTGAACTGCGTGGCGCCCGGCTCGATCGACTTCCCCGGCGGGCTCTGGGAGCAGCGCAAGGACTCCGATCCGAAGCTGTACGAAGGCACGCGCCGGAGCATTCCGTTCGGGCGCTTCGGCGCGCCGGAGGAAGTCGCCGAAGTGGTGCTGTGGCTCGCCTCGGACGGCGCACGCTGGGTCACCGCGCAGACCATCGCCGTCGACGGCGGCCAGACCCTCGGCGTCTGAGTTGTCGGCATCGCCTCCGCCGAGCCTGCCGCCCGCGCAGGTCCGGCGGATCGTTCTCGGTCTGCTGCCCTCGATCTTCCTCGGCGCGATCGACGGCTCCATCCTCCCGATCGCACTGCTGACGATCGGTCGCGCCCTCGGCGACGTTTCGCTGATCGCCTGGGTGATGGCCGGCTACCTGGTCGCCGGCACGGTCGCCACGCCGATCTACGGCAAGCTCTCCGACCTGCACGGCCGACGCCGCATGCTGCTGGTGGCGATCGGCATCGCGACGGTCGGCTCGGTGCTGTGCGCCGTCTCGGTGAACATGCCGATGCTGATCGCGGCGCGCATCCTGCAGGGGCTGGGCAGCGGCGCGCTGTTCGCGCTCGGACAGGCGGCGGCGGCCGACGTCGTGCACGGCCCCGAGCGCGGCCGCTGGCAGGGCTACTTCTCGTCGGTGTTCGCCACCGCGGCGCTGGCCGCGCCGCTGCTGGGCGGCTACCTGACCGAGCACCTGTCGTGGCGCGCGGTGTTCTGGATCAACCTGCCGCTGGCCGCGTTCGCTGCCTGGCGCCTGACCGCGGTGCTGCCGGCGCCGACCCGCACCGGGCGCGAGGCGCGCATCGACTGGCTGGGCGCGGCGCTGCTCGCCGCAGGGCTCGGCGTGCCGCTGGTCGCGCTCGCCCGGGTCGGCCAGGGCGCGGGCTGGTTCGGCGCCTCGACGCTCGCGCTGGGCGCCGCCGGCGGGGTGCTGCTCGCCCTGTGGGCCTGGCGCGAGTCCGGCACGCCGGAGCCGATCGTGCCGACCGCGCTCTTCGCCAACCGCACGGTGCTCGCCTGCTGCCTGGTCAATGGACTGAACTTCTTCGTGCTGATCGGCAGCACGGTGCTGCTGCCGCTGTCGATGCAGACGCTGGGCGGTGCGCGCGCCGACGAGGTCGCGGTGCGCCTCGTCGCGCTGACGCTCGCCACGCCGGCCGGTGCGTTCGCCGCAGGTCGGCTGATGCTGCGCTGGCCACAGCTGGGCGCGATCTCCGCGATCGGCTCCGGGCTCGCGTGCGCGGGCCTCGCCGTGATCGCCTTCTCCGCCGCCGAGGCACAGGCGGTCCCCCTGTCGGCAATGGTGCCCCTGGGCTTCGGACTCGGCATGACGCTGCCGTCGGTGCTGGTGGCTGCGCAAGGCGCGGTCGGCCCGGCGATGATCGGCGTGGCGACCGCATTGGTCTCGTTCTTCAGATCGCTCGGGGGCGTGGTCGGCATCGCGGTCCTCACCTCGATGGTGATGGCCGGCACCGTCGGCGGCTCGCTCGCGGACGCCGACCCCGCCACGCTGTCGAAGGCCTTCGCGCTCGCGTTCACGACGGCCGCCGCGGTCGCCGCCCTGGCGGCGCTCGCGGCTCTGCGGATCAGGGCACCTCGATCGGGTGCAGCGCCCCCGGCCGGGCGCTGAGCCGCATCAGTCGCGCGGCAGCAGCCTCGAGCGGCGCCGCACGATGGTGACCGTCGGCACCGACACCGGCGAGCGCGGCTCGCTCGGCAGCACGACGTCGCCATCGACCTCGGGGCCGGACGTCGGCGGCGGCGAGGTGTCGCGCGGCGGGGTCCAGCCACGGTCGCCGGCATCACGGCGCGGCGCGGACTCGCCGTCCCGGCGATAGCCGCCACCCCCACTGCCTTCGCGGCGCGGTGCGCCGGCACCCGGACCGGGCCGGCGTCCGCGCTGAGCGGTCGCGGGCTCGATCGTGCTGACCGCGTGACCGTAGATCACCATTTCACCGTGCTGCGTTTCCAGCAGCAGGGTGTGCACGTCGAAGGAGCGGATGCGCCCGGTGAACCGCGTGCCGCTCAGCAGGTACACGTGGACCGCGGTGCGTTCGCGCCGATACCGGTTCAGCTGCAGGAACTGCCGGTTCTTGGGATCTTCTGGAGCTTTCAAGCCAAACCGTGTCGTTGGACGGGCGCCGCCAGGGCGGGGTCGTCGGCGCGCCGATCGGTGCCGGGGAGTCGTTGCATTGTAGACGCCGATCCGCATTAGTGCGATCCGCGTGCCGAACTCCGTGCAGGGCATCCGCCACGGGTCTCGCGGCTTGACGCCCCCCGGGTGGGCGCACAGAATCCGCGGGCACCGCACGGACGGGCGACGCGAGCCGATCGCGACCGACCCGAGCCGGACACACAAGGAGACCCCCCGTGATCCGTTCGCTTTCCCGCATCCTCAAGACCGCGGCCGCCGGCCTCGCGCTCGCAGCGTCCGCTTCGGCCTTCGCCCAGGCCTACCCGAACCGACCGATCACGCTGGTCGTGCCCTGGGGCGCCGGCGGCGGCACCGACGCCACCGCGCGGATCATCGGCAGCCTGCTCGAGAAGGAACTGGGCCAGCCGATCAACGTGGTCAACCGCACCGGCGGCTCCGGCGTCGTCGGCCACCAGGCGATCGCGTCTGCGGCGCCGGACGGCTACACGCTCGGCCTGATCACGGTCGAGATCACGATGATGCATCACCAGAAGCTGACCGACCTCACGCACGCGAGCTACACGCCGCTCGCGCTGGTGAACCTCGATCCGGCCGGCTTCCAGGTGCGCGCGGACTCGCCGTACAAGTCGATGAACGACGTGGTCGCGGCCATCAAGGCGAATCCGGGCAAGTTCAAGGCCTCGGGCACCGGCCAGGGCGGCATCTGGCACCTCGCGCTCGCCGGCATGCTGTCGGACCTGAAGATCGACCCGGCCAGCGTGCCGTGGGTGCCCTCGAACGGCGCGGCTCCCGGCCTGCAGGACCTGGCCGCCGGCGGCGTCGAGTTCGTCCCCTGCTCGCTGCCCGAGGCCCGTTCGCTGATCGACGCCGGCAAGGTGCGCTCGCTCGCCGTGATGTCCGACAAGCGTGCGTCGCTGTACCCCAACGTGCCGACGCTCAAGGAGGCCACCGGCTCCAACTGGGGCACCGGCGCCTGGCGCGGCATGGCCGCTCCGAAGGGCCTGCCCGCGGACGTGCGGACCAAGCTCGAGGGCGCGCTCAAGAAGGTCTACGACAGCAAGGAGTACCAGGAGTTCATGGCCTCGCGCGGCTTCGGCGTGATCTGGGGCACGGGCGAGGAGTTCGGCAAGTTCATGGCCAAGGGCGACGCCGACATGAAGGCGGTGATGACCGC
>CAIUGQ010000310.1 GCA_903898725.1 uncultured Burkholderiales bacterium
GCCGCCGCTGTCGGGTCACCGACGCCGAACAGGTCCGTGATCACGGCGACCGCGTCCGCACCGGCCTCGATCGGCAGATGGGCGTTGTCCCGGTCGATGCCGCCGATCGCGACCGCCGACAGTCCGAGCCGACGGGCCTCGCCGAACAGCGACAGCGGCGCCCGCACGGCGGCGGGCTTCGTCGGCGACGCGAACACGCTGCCGAACCCGATGTGGTCGGCGATCCCCTGCATGGCCCGGGCCCGATCGATGTTGTCGTAGCACGACACCCCGAGCAGTCGCTGCGGACCGATGCGTGCGCGGATCGCGGCCGGGTCGCCGTCGTCGCGGCCGACGTGCACACCGGCCGCGTCGAGGGTGATCGCCAGCGCGACGTCGTCGTTGACGATCAGCGGGACGCCGGCGGCGTCGGTGAGCGCCTTGATGCGGCGCGCGAGCGATTCGCGCTCGGCGCCCGTGCCGCCCTTGACCCGAAACTGCAGCGCGTCGATGCCGCCCTCGAGCACACGCGCCACCTGGTCGGCGAGGCGCTCGGCATCGGTGTCGTCGGGGGTGATCGCATACAGGCCCCTCGGCAGGGCGGCGGGCCGCAATGGGTTCATGCCGGCATTCTAGCGACGGGCCGCCCGCACGAGCCGCCGCAGCCCCGTCGCAACGCGGCCGCGCCACGAGGTGCCACCCATCGGCCTGCAGCGGATCGCCGGAAGGTCGGCTGGTAGCATCGATTCCGACCCCCCGAGTTGGACGGATCCGAGCGACGGCGCCGTGCGCCGTACGGAGTGCATCGTGTCAGACACCCTGATCCAGGCTTCGCCCCGACCCGCCGTGCAGCATCCCCCGGAGGCGCCGTCCTTCATCGACACATCGCTGAGCTACGGGCGCAGCAGCGTTGCGCGCTTCGTCCGCGATGCGGCGCCCGCGCGGATCGTGGTGGACCTCGGCGCGGGTGGTGGCGCCGACCTGGATTCGGCGCGTGCAGCCCTGCCCGACGCGACACTGCATGCGGTCGAGTCATATGCGCCGAGCGTCGACGCGCTGCGTGCCCGCGGCTACATCGTCCATGCCCTGGACATCGAACGAGACCGCCTGCCGCTCGAGTCGGGTTCGGTCGACATCGTGATCGCCAATCAGGTCCTCGAGCACACGAAGGAGCTGTTCTGGATCGCCCACGAGGTCAGCCGCGTGCTGCGCGTCGGCGGCAGCTTCGTCGTGGGCGTGCCGAACCTCGCCTCGCTCCACAACCGCGTGCTGCTGGCGTTCGGCCGCCAGCCGACCCAGATCCGGTCGGCGTCGGCGCACGTGCGTGGCTTCACCCGTCCCGACCTGCTCGGCTTCTTCGAGGACTGCTTCCCCGGCGGCTATCGCACGGCGGGCTTCGAGGGCGGCAACTTCTATCCGTTCCCGGCGGTGCTCGCACGGCCGCTCGCGCGCGCGTTCCCGACGCTGGCGTGGGGCATCTTCGCGCGACTCGTCAAGCAGGTGCCCTACGAGCGGCAGTTCCTCGACTACCCGGTCGTTCACCGCCTCGAGACCCGCTTCCACCTCGGCGACTGACCCGGCCGTGCGCGGCGGGGCAGGGCCCTGGCCACGGCGTGGCCCGCCGGTCGGCCATGCGGCGGGATTCATCGGCGCGAGCGGGTAACATCGCGCGCTTACCCCTCTAATGCTTCGACAACGGACACGGCATGAGCGAGCAAGCGACCCGGACCTTCATGTGCCTCATCTGCGGCTGGATCTACGACGAGGCCGCCGGGGTGCCCGACGAGGGCATCGCACCGGGCACCCGCTGGGAAGACGTTCCGATGAACTGGACCTGTCCTGAGTGCGGGGCGCGCAAGGAAGACTTCGAGATGGTCGAGCTTTGAGCGCCAAGTCGTTATTCCGCAAGAACTTTCTTTGACCACGGCGCGGCGGTTTGGCTACACTTCCGAGCTTCCGATGCTGCAGGTCGCGGGGATCTAGATGAGCGCGATGGATTCGATCGCCGGCCTGAAGGTCATGGTCATCGACGACAGCAACACGATCCGGCGCAGCGCCGAGATCTTCCTGTCCCAGGCGGGCTGCCGCGTCATCGTGGCCGACGACGGGTTCGATGCGCTCGCCAAGGTCTCGGACCACGAGCCCGACCTGGTGTTCTGCGACGTGCTGATGCCGCGGCTCGACGGCTACCAGACCTGCGCGCTCATCAAGAAGAGCCCGCGCTTCCATTCGACGCCGGTGGTGATGCTGTCGAGCAAGGACGGCCTGTTCGACCGGGCGCGCGGCCGGATGGTCGGCTGCGAGGAGTACCTGACCAAGCCGTTCACCAAGGACAGCCTGCTCAAGTGCGTCGCCCAGTATGCGCGGCGCGAGATCGGGGCCTGACCGGGCCGCCGCGATGACCCTCCAGAAGATCCTCATCGTCGACGACTCACCGACCGAGCGGTTCTTCCTGACCGATCTGCTGGTCAAGCGCGGCTACACGGTCGTGACCGCCGAGAACGGCGCCGAGGCGCTGGAGAAGATCCGGACCGAACGGCCCTCGCTGGTGGTGATGGACGTGGTGATGCCCGGGGCGAGCGGCTTCCAGGTCACCCGGCTGATGACGCGCGATCCCGAGACCCAGGCCATTCCAGTCATCCTGTGCACCAGCAAGGGCGCCGAGACCGATCGCATCTGGGGTCTGCGCCAGGGGGCACGCGGCTATCTGACCAAGCCGGTCGATGCCGAAGAGCTGCTGGCGAAGATCGCCGACCTCGTCCACTGATGGGCCGCCGATGACGCTCCCCCAGTCGACGCAGCTCAAGGACTTCCAGACCCGCCTGAGCGAGCGCCTTCGCGACGCCGGCACGACGCCCGACCTCGCTGCACGGCTCGGCCTGATGATCGGCGGACAGCGCTGGCTCGTCGACCTGTCCGAGGCCGGCGAGATCGTGCCCGTTCCCGACGTCATCGCGCCCGTGCCGCTCACGCGCGACTGGCTGCTCGGGCTGGTCAACCTTCGCGGCGCGCTCTACACCGTGATCGACCTGCAGCGCTATGCGCAGCTCGGCCGTACCGAGGCGTCGAAGGAGTCCCGGCTGCTCGCCCTCGCGGCCCGCCTCGAGTTCAATGCCGCGATCCTCGTCACCCGCATGCTGGGGCTTCGCAACGTCGCCTCGATGCGGCTCGAGGACGAGGGCGTCGAGGCCGACCCGGCCGACGGCGGCTTCGGTGCCGCCGGACGTCCCGACTGGGTCGGTCGCACGCTGATCGACGCCGAGGGGCAGCGCTGGCACGAGCTCGACCTGGCACGGCTCGCCGCCGGCAGCGCCTTCCTCATGGCCGGCCGCTGAGCGGCGCCGACGGCTCGACACCTCGATGGCATTCAAGTTCCCCCGGCCGCTCTTTCCCCTGGGCGGCGGCGCCCGGCGCGTCGACGCGGACACCGTGATCGTCGACGAGAACGGCACGCCGCCACGCTTCGGCGACACCGTGTCGGTCGGGCCCGGGCAGCCGGCGGGCCGCACGGCCGCACGCCGTCGCATCGCGGTGCCGCTGCTCGATCGGCTGCCCAAGCGTCGGCAGCTCGCGATCCTGTTCCCGCTGCTCGCGATCTCGCTGCTGGTCGCGTTCGTGTTCATGTGGCTCGACTCGCGCCAGTCGGGCGCGGTCGCGATCCAGACCCGTCTGGTCGGCGACTCCCTGATGCATTCGCAGCGCCTCGCCAAGGCCGCGCCGATCGCGGTGCGCGGCGGCGGTGATGCGTTCCGCCAGCTCGGCGAGAGCCGCAGCCGGCTGTCCGAGGCCGTGGCCGCGCTGCAGTCGGGCGGCGCGGTCCGCGATCAGCGGGTCGATCCGGTCGACGCCGCGCTGCAGCCCACGGTCACGAAGCTGGCCGAGCCCTGGAAGCGCACCGACCAGGCGGCCGCGGCGCTGATGCAGCTGCAGCCCACGCTGTCGTCGGTCGCCCAGGCCTCGCGCGCGGTGCTCGACGCGCAGCCCAGGCTCGCCGACCTCGCCGAGCAGGTCACCCTGCTGAAGACCACGGCGCCGGCACCGGCCCCCGAGATCGCGGCAGCCGCGCAGCTCCAGGTGCTCGTCCACAAGATCGCCCGCCAGGTCACGCAGCTGACCGGTGGCGAGCCGGTCAATCTCGAGCTGTCCACGCTGCTCGCACGCGACACCGCGGCGCTCCAGGAGACGATCGAGGCGCTGCTCTCGGGCAGCGAGGCCCGTCGGCTGGGGCCGGCCCGCGAGGGCGAGCAGCGCACGCGGCTGGCCGAACTCAAGTCGGCCTATGCCGACCTGAGCGCGCCGGTCGCCGCGCTGCTCGCCGACCTGCCGCGCCTGCCGGGCGCGCGGGCTGCCGAGGCCCGCATCGCCGCCGACAGCGAGCCGCTGCGCGCCGGGCTGCTCGAGCTCCAGTCGCGGCTGGCCGAGGCCGGCTCGGGCCGCGCGCTGCAGCAGGGTCTGGCCGTCGCCTTCCTGCTGCTCGCGCTGCTCGCCGCGCTGGGCCTGGGTCTCGTGCACTACCAGGACGTCGACCGGCGCGCCGCCGACGCCGATGCGCAGCGCGCCGAAGCCGAGCGACTCGAGCAGGAAGCCAAGCGCACCAACGACCAGAACCAGGCGGCGATCCTGCGGCTGATGAACGAGCTGCAGGAGGTGGCCGACGGCGACCTCACGATCCAGGCCACGGTCACCGAGGACATCACCGGCGCGATCGCGGATTCGGTGAACTACACGGTCGAGGAGCTGCGCAACCTCGTGGCGCGCATCAACACCACCGCCGAGCTCGTGGCCGATGCGTCGTCGAAGGCGCAGACCGTCTCGGCGGGTCTGCAGAACGCCTCCGAGCAGCAGTCGCGCGAGATCCGCGAGACCGGCGAGGCGGTGCTGCGGATGGCCTCCCAGATCAACGAGGTCTCGGCCAGCGCGTCCGAGTCGGCACAGGTCGCCCGCCAGTCGCTGGGTGCGGCCGAGCAGGGCCGGCGTGCGGTGCAGAACGCGATCGCCGGCATGAACGGCATCCGCGACCAGATCCAGGAGACCGCCAAGCGCATCAAGCGCCTGGGCGAGTCCTCGCAGGAGATCGGCGAGATCGTCGAGCTGATCTCGGACATCACCGAGCAGACGAACGTGCTGGCGCTCAATGCCGCGATCCAGGCCGCGTCGGCCGGCGAGGCCGGCCGTGGGTTCACCGTCGTCGCCGAGGAGGTGCAGCGGCTCGCCGAGCGCAGCGCCGAGGCCACCCGGCAGATCTCGGCCCTGATTCGCACGATCCAGGTCGACACGCAGGACGCGGTCGCCGCGATGGAGCGCAGCACGCAGGGCGTGGTCGCGGGCACGCGCCTGTCCGACGATGCCGGCAACGCGCTCGCCGAGATCGGGCGCGTCGCGACCCAGCTCGCCGAGCTGATCGAAGACATCTCGCGCACGACGTCCGACCAGGCCTCGTCCGCGGGCACCGTCGCCCACAGCATCCAGCGGATCCTGCTGGTGACCGAGCAGACCAGCGAGGGCACCCAGCAGACCGCGGGCTCGATCCTCCAGCTTGCCGAGCTCGCGCGCGAGCTGAAGAACTCGGTGTCCCGATTCAGGGTTCAATGATGGCCGGCCCCGCTACCGATCCCACCGCGCTGTCCTGGTGCCTCGCCGAGATCCGCGAGTCCCTGGCGCGCGCCGAGACCGCGCTCGAGCAGCAGCTGCAGTCGGATGAGGCCGCGGACGGCCGCCTGCGCGCGGCCCGCGGCTGGCTGCACCAGGCCCACGGCGCGCTCCAGGTCGTCGACCTCGAGGGCGTGTCGGTGGTGACCCAGGAGGCCGAGGCACTGCTCGACCGCTGCGACCGGGGCGAGCTGCCCTTCGATGCCGAGCTGGTGCGGGCGCTGGCGCGTGCGTTCTCGGCGGTGGTCGAATACCTCGAGGGCGTGGTCGCCGGGTCCGAGGATTCGCCGGTGTCGCTGTTCCCGCACTACCGGGAGCTGCTGGCGATGCGCGGGGCCGATCGCATCGAGCCCTCCGACCTGTTCACCGTCGACCTCACGGTGCGTGCGCCACGGGTGCCGCAGGGCGAGGCGCTGTCGGCGCGTGCGGTCGCACGGCTGCGAGCCGCGTTCGAGCAGGGACTGCTCCGCTTCCTGCGCAACCCCCGCGACGCCGAGGCGCTCGGTGCGATGCACGGTGCCGTGTCGCGGCTGCACGCGGCGCACGGCGCGTCGGGTCAGCGGACCTTCTGGTGGCTGTCCTGCGCCTTCCTCGACGCGCTGCGCGTGCAGGCGCTGCCGGTCGACGTCTATGCCAAGCGCCTGGTCGGTCGCATCAACCTGCAGCTCTCGCGCACGCTCGGCGGTGGCGCACCGATCGCCGATCGGCTGCTGCGCGACCTGCTGTTCATGCTCGCCCGCACCGGCAGCGGCTCGGTGCTCGCCGACGAGGCGCGACGCCTGTACCGGCTGACCGGCACGGTGCCGTCCGACTTCGAGACGCCGCGCTATGCGGTCGTCGATGCCCGCACGCTGCGTGCCGCCCGCGACGCGACGACGGCCGCGAAGCTCGGCTGGGAGAAGTACGTCCGCGGCGGCTCGCAGGAGCTGCCTGCCTTCGCACAGGCCGCGCAGCAGCTCGACGCCGCGGTGGCCCGACTGCCATGGCCGGGGCTGCAGAAGCTGTCCGGCGTGCTCGTCGGCCTGCGGCGTGCCCTCGCCGCCGCCGGTTCCTCGCTCGCCGAGGTGCTGTCGCTCGAGGTGGCGACCGCGCTGCTGTTCGTCGAGCAGGCGCTCGAGCGCGGCGCACGGGCGATCGCGCAGCACGACCGGCGCGCCAGCGAGATGGCCGAGCGCCTCGATCGCCTCTGCGAGCGTCAGGAGGGCGATGGCCAGGCCGCCCCCGAATGGCTGACCGAGCTGTCACGGGCCGCCCAGGAGCGCCTGACGACCGCCGCCTACGTCGGCGAGCTGCAGGCCAACCTGCGCGCCTGCGAGAAGGTGCTCGATGCCTTCTTCCGCGATCCGGCCGCACACCGCGCCGAGCTGCCGCCACTCGAGCCGCTGCTCAGGCAGGTCGCCGGCGCGCTGCGCCTCCTCGGGCACGACGAGGCGGCCGACGGCGCCGACACCGTGGTCCGCCAGGTCGCGGCCTTCACGGGCAGCGGCCCGGTGTCCGGCTTCGGCGAGCTCTCTCTGGTCGGCGATGACGCCGACCCGGACGAGGCAGGCGGCTTCGGCGAGCCCGCGCAGGCCGCGCCGCCGGAGCAGGCCGACTGCGAGCGGGTCGCGGCCAGCCTGGGTGCGATCGGCTTCTTCGTCGAGTCGCTGCGCCAGGCCGACCGCCGCCGCGGCGGCGGCTTCGAGTTCAGCCGTGACGACGATGCGTTCATCGCGCGGCTCGGCGACCGGCCCGGGGCGCACGACGCCTCGGACCTCGAGCCGCCGGAGGGCGACGCGCCCGAGGTGGCCGACCTGTCGGATCTCGAGCCCCCGATGGCGCGCTCGCTCGAGCCGCCGGTCGAGCTCGTCCCCGATGCGCCCGCGGCCGATGCCGCGGTCTTCGACGCCAGCGCCTTCGCCTTCGACGCGACCCTGCCCGGGGTCGATGCGCCCGGCGACGCGGGCGCCGACGGTCTCGCCCTGTCGGGGCTCGAGTGGCCGGCCGAGGCCGACGGGGCGGCTCAGCCGCCGTCGGGGTCGGACGCCGCCGTGTCCGCGCCGGCCGACGGCACGTTCGCGATGGACTGGGTCGAGCGGGAGACCGTCGGCGGCGACGCCGATCGGGCGGATGCGACGCCGTCCGACATCGGATTCATCGATGTCGACAGCGACGCCGACCGCTCACTCGAGGCGCTGCTGCTCGAGCGCCGTGCCCAGGTGACGCCGCTGCTGGCCGCGCTCGCCGGCGCGCCGACCGATCCGATGCCGCGGGCCGCGCTGCACGAGACGCTGCGCTCGATCCGCGACGAGGCGATGCTGCTCGACGACGGCGAGCTGCGCATGGCGGCCGCCGATGCGCTCGCGCGGCTCGACGCCGGCGATCGGCCCGATGCGCCCGCGCTCGTCGGCGCCGTTGCCCGGGTCGCGGGCCTGCCCGACGGCCCGGTGATCGCACCGGTGGTGCTGCCCGCCGAGGATGCGATCGATGCCGAGCTGCTGGGGATCTTCTTCGACGAGGCCGACGAGGTCCTGGCCAGCATCGTCGATGCGCGCCTCGAGTCGATGGCCGCGCCGGCCGATGCCGGCCCGCTGACGACGCTGCGTCGCGGCTTCCATACGCTCAAGGGATCGAGCCGCATGGTCGGCCTGACGGCGTTCGGCGAGGCCGCCTGGTCGATCGAGGAGGTGATCAGCGGCTGGGTCGGTGACGAGCGGGCCGGCACGCCGCCGCTCTACGCGCTGGTCGCCGATGCCCATGACGCGATGGTCGGCTGGGTCGCGCGGCTGCGCGAGGACCCGCTGGCCGCGATCGACCCCGCGACCCTCATCGCGCGTGCGCATGCGCTGCGCGACGGCGAGGTGCCCGACGTCGAGGTGCGCACCGAAGGCCTGCCGCCGGTGCTGCGCGAGAGCCTGCTGCCCGCGGCCGGGCGTGCGGTGCCGGCGGTGTCTGCCTCGGCTGACGCCTCCGCTGCCGCCACCGCCACCGCTGCCGCTGCCGCTGACGCCTCCGCGGCCGCCTTCGAAGCACCGGCCCCGACCGAGCTGTCGGCGCCCGCTGCCCTCGAGGGGCTCGCCAGCTTCGATCTCGAGGCGCTCGACGAGGCGGTACGCGCCGACGGCGGCTACGACGCGCCGGACAGCGGCCTGCCCGGGGTCGACGCACCGCGCCTCGACGCGGCGTTCCCGCCGGTGCTGGACGACCTCGGCATCGACCTCGATCTAGGCGCCGACACCGTGCCGTTCGACGCCGCGCCGTCTGCGCCCCCGATGCTGCTCGACGAGATCGTGCAGGTCGACGAGGACGCGTTCGCGCCCGTCGGGGCAGTCGGCGACGACGAACTGATCGAGCTGACCGAGGTGTTCGATCCGCTCGACGCCCTCGATCCGCTGGACCCGCTCGACGCCGAGGTGCCGACGCTCTCGCCGCTCGACGAGATCGATCCGCTCGCGATCGGCGGGCCGGCCGGCCCGGACGTGTTCGATGCGCTGCACGCGCTCGATGCACCCGAGCTGTCCGAAGCGCCGGACCGGGACACCGAATCCGTCGATGGCATGGTCCGGATCGGAGACCGGCTGCTCAACGCCCAGCTCTTCCGGATCTTCCTCGACGAGGCGGAGCAGCTGCTGTCCGCGCTCGATACGGCCGTCGCCGGCTGGCGGGTCGAGCCGACCCGTGCGGTGCCCGAGCCCGCGCTGCGCGCGATGCACTCGCTGCGCGGGACCGCGCGGATCGCAGGCCTGCCGAGCGTGCTCGACACCGCCGATGCGCTCGAGCGCGGCCTGGCCGGCCTGGCAGCCTGCCGTGCGGCCCCGTCGGCCGACGACCTCGACGACCTGGCCTGGATTGCGGCCCGTCTGCGCGACACGCTGGCGACGTTCTCGAAGCGCAACGATCCGGCACCGGACCCGCAGATGGTCGCGCTCGCCGAGGCGTTCGCGGCCCGCGCCTGCGCGGCGGCTGCACCGTCGCCGGAGCGAACCCGCGACGACGCCTTCGACCTCGCCGACGTCGATGCCGCCCTCGGTGCGCGCGAGGACGAACCGGCACCGGCCCCGGTCGAACCGGCTCCGGCTCCGGCCGCGCCGATCGTGACCGCGGCCGCGCGGCCTGTCCTGGATGCGTCGCTCGAGTCGATCGCGACGCTGGCCGACGACATCGACGCCGAGCTCGCGCAGGACTTCGTCGAGGAGGGGGACGAGCTGCTGCCCCGGATCGGCGATGCGCTGCGGGCCTGGGCCGCTGCGCCCGACGATCCCTCGCATCCGGCCGAACTGATGCGGCTGCTGCACACCGTCAAGGGCAGTGCCAGGATGGCGGGCGCGATGCGCCTCGGTCATCTCGTGCACGACATGGAGACGCGGATCGAATCGGCCAGTGCGCTGACCCGCGTGCCGCCCCAGCTCATCGACGAGCTCATCGCCCGTCTGGACCAGGTGCTCGCGCTGTACGAAGCGGTCCGCGATCCGAAGTCCGAGTCGGCGCAGGCCGCCGCCCGCGCGGTGTTCGCGAGCCTGGCGCCGCGGGGTGCAGGCCTCGAAGGCGGGTCCGACGCGCCCGGTGCGCCGGCGCAGGCGCAGAGCGACGATGGCGTCGGCGCGCGCGCCGCGACGCCCGGCGCCGCCGGCCAGCAGCCGTCGCTGATCCGCGTGCGTGCCGACCTGCTCGACCGGCTCGTCAACGAGGCCGGCGAGGTGTCGATCGCCCGCGCACGGCTCGAGAACGAGCTGGGGTCGCTGCGCACCTCGCTCGGCGAACTCACCGAGAACGTGAACCGGCTGCGCACGCAGCTGCGCGAGATCGAACTCGCCGCCGATTCGCAGATCGACGCCCGCAACGAGCGTGCGCCCGAACGCGAGGCGCAGTTCGACCCGCTGGAGTTCGACCGCTACACGCGCTTCCAGGAACTCACGCGGATGCTGGCCGAGTCGGTCAACGACGTGGCGACGGTCCAGCAGAACGCGCTGCGCAACCTCGACGAGGCGAACCGCGACCTCACGCGTCAGACGCAGGTCACGCGCGATCTGCAGCAGGACCTGATGCGGATCCGGATGGTGCAGTTCGGCTCGATCGCCGACCGGCTCTACCGCGTCGTGCGCCAGGCCGCGAAGGAGCTCGACAAGCGGGTCCATCTCGACCTCAAGGGCGTCGCCTCGGAGCTCGACCGCGGCGTGCTCGAGCGGATGGCCGGGCCGATCGAGCACCTGCTGCGCAATGCGGTGGCGCACGGCATCGAATCGAGGGCCGAGCGGCTTGCCGCCGGAAAGTCCGAGACCGGCGAGATCACCCTCGAGGTCAGGCAGGAAGGCAACGAGGTGGTGCTCGCCTTCGCCGACGACGGCGCAGGCCTGAACTACGCGCGGATCCGCGCGCGCGCCGTCGAGCGCGGCCTGATCGCGCCCGATGCCCATCCGGGCGAGCGCGAGCTCGGCGACATGATCTTCATGCCCGGCTTCTCGACCGCCACCGAAGTGACCGCGATCGCCGGCCGCGGCGTCGGCATGGACGTGGTCCGTGCCGAGGTCGCCGCGATGGGCGGACGCATCGACCTCGAGTCCACGCCCGGGCGCGGCACCCGATTCAGCGTGCACCTGCCGGTGTCGCTCGCGGTCGCGCAGGTCGTGCTGCTGACGGTCGGATCGATGCGCATCGCGGTGACCTCCGCGCTGATCGAGCAGGTCATGCAGCTCAAGCCCGACCTGCTCGCCTCGGCCTACTCGGACCATGCGGTCGACTGGCACGGCCAGCCCGTGCCGCTGTACTTCCTCGGCAGCCTGCTCGAGCTGTCGGGCTGCACCCCGCTCGCGCAGCGCTACTCGCCGGTCGTGATCGTGCGCTCGGGTGCGCAGCGCATCGCGCTGCACGTCGATCATGTCGCCCCCAGCCAGGAGGTGGTGGTCAAGCATGTCGGCCCGCAGCTCGCCCGGCTCACCGGGATGGCGGGCGCGACGGTGCTGGGCAACGGCGACATCGTGCTGATCCTGAACCCGGTGCAGATCGCGGCCACCGGCCGCGGCGCGCAGGCGGGCGAGGGCGACACCGCGAGCTTCGCGCCGACCGTCATCGAGATCGCCCCGACGGTGATGGTGGTCGACGATTCGGTGACGGTGCGCAAGGTCACGCAGCGCCTGCTGGCCCGCGAGGGCTACCAGGTGATGCTGGCCAAGGACGGCATCGACGCGCTGCGCCAGCTCCAGGACACCGTGCCCGACGTGATGCTGCTCGACATCGAGATGCCGCGGATGGACGGCTTCGACCTGACGAAGAACCTGCGCGGCGACGATCGCTGGAAGCACCTGCCGATCGTGATGATCACCTCGCGCACGGCCGACAAGCACCGCAGCCATGCGCTGTCGCTCGGCGTCGACGCGTTCCTCGGCAAGCCGTACGACGAGGACGAGCTGCTGCAGCTGGTGGCTGCGTTCGCCAGGCGCCGGCAGTCCGCCGGCTGACGCGTCCGGCCGTCTCCCGACGCCGGCGGCGGACCGTCCGCCGTGCGTCTCAGCCGCTGGCGGGCGCGTCCGGTTCGCGGACCTCGACCGCCTCCCACAGCGCCTCCGGATCGACCGGGCAGCCGAGCTCGTCGCGCCTCAGGCACCGGTCGATGTGATGCCGTGGCTCGTCGGTCGCGCGGCGCAGCCCGCCCGGATGGATGGCGCCGATCGCCGACCTGAAGGCCAGCACCGTGGGGGCCGCCGGATCGCGGGTGCGCCGGAAGACCAGGCCGTGCTCGCCGCTGACCAGACGGACCGGCGTGCCGGGGGGCGTCGGGCCGACGACCTCCGCCAGCATCGGGCCGAGTCGCGGATCCGCCTGACGGCCCAGCCGGCCGAGCAGCAGCTGCAGCGCCTGGTCGGGCGGCGCCCCGAGCCGGTACGCCCGCGGGGCGACCATCGCGCACCAGCGGTCGGCGACCATCAGCGCCTGCGAACCCAGCCGCAGCGCCGGCGCGCCGAGCTTGGCCGGGTAGCCGGTGGCGTCGAGGTGCTCGTGGTGCTGGGCGACCGTGGCCAGCCACACCGGGTCGTCGACGCCGGCGGCCCGCAGCAGCGACAC
>CAIUGQ010000311.1 GCA_903898725.1 uncultured Burkholderiales bacterium
GACATCGTGGGCGGGGCCGAAGCGGGAGAAGCGGACGGCTTTCATCGGATCAGGGGTCCTGGGGTTCGGTTCGATGGGGGGCCACGCGCCGGCGGCGCGCGGCGGCTTCGTTCGATGCGTCAGCGAAAGGTGGTCTCGTGCCGGGTGGTGAGCGGGCCGATTCGGGACTGCACGTCGGCGCTCACCGCCGCCTGGCGATCGGCGGGCACACCCTCGACCGACACCGTGATCAGGCTGCCGTGGACCGGGTGCGCACCGACACTCACCTGCAGGCCGGGCAGCGCCAGGTCCGCCAGCATCCGCTCGACGACACGCTGCGCGGCATCCCATCGCAGCGCGGGCTTGAAGACCTTGCCCACGCCGGTCAGCGGCATCGGGTCGACCACGTGGATCGCCACCGGCACGGCCGCCCGCTCGGGCGAGCGCTCGCGCACGAAGTCGACCAGCGCGTTCGCGTCGACCGCGGCGCCCGGCTTCAGCTGCACGTAGGCGACCGGCAGCTCGCCCGCATAGGTGTCGGGCTGACCGACCATCGCCGCGAGCGCCACCGCGGGATGCGAGAACAGGATCTCCTCGATCGGCTGCGGATCGATGTTGTGGCCGCCGCGGATCACCAGGTCCTTGGCGCGGCCGGTGATCCACAGGTAGCCGTCGGCATCGAGCCGGCCGAGGTCGCCGGAGTTGACCCAGCCCGGTTCGACGAAGGCGTCGCGGTTGTGGCGCTCGCTCTTGTAGCCCGAGAAGACGCCCGGCCCGGCCATCGCGACCACGCCGATCTCGTCGACCGCACAGTCGCCCGCGGCCTGTCCGGAGGTGTCGACCTTGACCACCCGCACGCGGCTGTACGGCACCGGGTGCCCGACGGAGCCCAGTCGGATCGGCCGGTCCATCCGCGAGATGGTGTGCACCGACGCGGTCTCGGTCATGCCGTAGACCTCGAGCACCGGCCAGCCGAAGCGCTCGGTGTAGGCGCGGCCGACCGCGACCGGGATCGCCGAGCCGCCGGCCGACACGCGTCGCACCGACGTGGTGTCGATGCCTTCGAGCGGCGCGTTGAGCGCGGCGGTCAGCACGGTGGGCACGCCCGAGAAGGTCGCCGGTCGGTAGGTCTCGACGAGCTTCCACACGTTGCGCTGCGCGGCGGGGCTGCGCCAGCCGGCGGGCGAGAGCACGGTCAGGCAGCCGCCGGCCGCCAGCCATGCGAGGCCCTGCGTCAGCGCCCCGCCCACGTGAAAGAGCGGCAGCCCGAACAGCACCGTCTCGCCGCGGCCGATCCGCAGCATCAGCCCGCAGACCCAGGCCTGGTACACCTGGTTGCCGTGGGTGTGGCGCACCAGCTTCGGCGTGCCGGTGGTGCCGCCGGTGTGGAAGTAGGCCGCGGTGTCGTCCGACGCGATCGTGCGCCCGCTCGCGAGCGCGTCGGCGCGCTGCACCGCGAGCAGCGCGTCGAAGTCGTAGATCGGCGCCAGGCCGTCCGCCGAGGGCGGCAGCGGCTCGCCCGCCTTGACCGGCCTGGCGGTCGCGACCGAGGCGCCGCCCACGACGACGATCGCCGCGAGGCCGGGCATCTCGGCGCGGATGCGCTGCACCTTCTCCCAGATGTCGCTGCCCGGCATGGGGCCGAGCGCGACCAGCACCCGGGTCTCGGCCGCATGCAGGATCTCGACGAGCTGGTAGACCTCGAGCAGCGGATTCACCGGGTTGGCGATGCCCGCGGCCTCGGCGCCGTAGAGCATGTAGAACGCCTGGGGCAGCAGCGGCAGCAGCAGGCTCGTGGTGTCGGTCGGGCCGACGCCGATCGCGTGCAGCGCGTTGGCGGCCTGCGTGACGCGGCCGAAGAACTGAGCGTGGTCGAAGACGATCGGGGGCTCGGCGGGGTCCGCGTTCGGCAGGAAGCGGATCGCAGGCGCCCCTGGGTTCACGCTCGCGCCGAGGCGCAGCGCCTCGTAGGTGCTGCGGGCGGCGATGCGGTCCTCGTAGGGGGTCGCCTCGAAGGCGCGATCGGCCTGCGGGTCCGACAGGTCGGGCCAGTCGGGGCCGATGACCCGGTCGAGCAGGTGGGGGCGGTTCACGGTCTCGTCTCCTCGCGCGGCGCTCGGTGCGCCGTCATGATGCGCACGGATGCTCGCCGGGCGGAGCGGTCCGCGTCAACCGGCGCACCGCGGCGCCCGCGCGGGCCTGCATCATGCTGCACAGTGCCCATCCCACGATCCTGAGCGCCTGCCGATGAACCCGAGCGTCACCCGCATCCACCCCGAGCGCGAGCCCGTCGATCGCAGCCTCGACGATCGGTCGCTCGCCGGGGGCTACGCCGCGGTGCGCGCCCGCACGCTCGCGCTCGCCGAGCCGCTGTCCGAGGCCGATGCGCAGGTGCAGTCGATGCCCGACGCGAGTCCGGCCAAATGGCACCTCGCGCATGTCACCTGGTTCTTCGAGACCTTCGTGCTAGAGCGCTTCGAGCGCGATTTCGCACCCTTCCATCCGGCCTACCGTGTGCTCTTCAACAGCTACTACGAGGGGGTCGGGCCGCGCCACCCGCGCCCGGAACGCGGGCTGGTGAGCCGGCCCTCGCTGGCCGAGGTAC
>CAIUGQ010000312.1 GCA_903898725.1 uncultured Burkholderiales bacterium
AGCCGAAGCTCATCGCCTAGGCGAAGCGCCCAGCCAGGGCATCGACGAGGGCGAGGGCGCGGGCGGAGCGCGCGAGCACCTAGGCGGGGGTCCGCTCCTCGCCCTTCGCGTATTTCTCGAGCAGCACCTCGGTGCTGACCGCCTGCGGGGCGAGCCCGTCGCGGCGCTCGGGGTCGGCGGACGGGTCGGGCTGGATGTCTCGCTTCATGGTGCGGGTTCAGGCGGGTTCAGCCGGGTTCAGCCGGGTCAGGGCGGGCATGTCGACCAGATCCATCCTACGCCGCCGGTGGCTCGCCACATGCGCCACCCGGCGGGGTTCGGACACCGATCGGACCGTCCGCGGCTCGGCGGGGCGGCGGGGCGGTCGGTCCGGGCGGGCTATCATCGCCCCATGTCGCGCTCCTACTCGTCATTGCGCCACCCGCGCACGCCGCGCACCGCTGGGCTGCTGGCCCTGATCGGCCTCGGCAGCCTCGCCGCCCTCGCGGTGGCACTGGTCGCCCAGCACGGCTTCGACATCCAGCCGTGCCCGTGGTGCGTGATCCAGCGGATGGTGCTCATCGCGGTCGCGGTGCTCGCGCTCGTCGCCGCGCTCGCCGCCCGCGCGGCACCTCGCGCGGCCGGCGTCGTCGGCGGGGTCGCGCTGCTCGCGCTGGCCGCGGGCGGTGCGATCGCCGCCTGGTACCAGCACACCGTCGCCGCCAAGCAGCTGTCCTGCGCGTTCACCTGGGCGGACCGCACGCTGATGTCGCTGCAGCTCGATGCCTGGCTGCCCTCGCTGTTCAAGGTCGGGGCCACCTGCGCGGATGCCTCGAAGGCGACCCTGCTCGGGCTGCCGTTCGAGGTCTGGGGCGGCGGCTGGTTCTCGCTGGTGGCGATCGGCGCGGTCGTCACCGTCGCCGCCGCCCTGCGTCGAAGCTGAGCGGCCCGCCGCGGCGCGGCCCGTCTCAGGCCGCGGCCTTCGTCCGGCGTCGCTTCGGCTCGCGTCCCAGCGTCGCCGCGATGTCGGAGAGCGCCTCGAACTCCGCGATGCGAGCAGTGCTGGCCCGCGCCACCAGCGCGATGCCGCGACGCGGCGCGGGCGTGCCCATCGGCCGCGCGACGATCGAGGTGCCGGCCAGCAGGCCGGCGCGCAGCGCCATCTCGGGCAGCAGCGCGATCCCCAGTCCCTCCTCGACCATCTGCACCAGGGTCGTGACGCTGGTCGCCTCGATGCCGGTCGGGTTCGCGCGTTCGGCGAGCCCGCAACCCTCCAGGGTGTGGCTGCGCAGGCAGTGCCCCTCCTCGAGCAGCAGCAGCCGCTGGTGGTCGAGCTGCGCCACCGACGGGCGCGCGGGCCGGGCCGCGGGGTCGCCCTCGGCGGCGATCAGCCAGAGGTCGTCGTCGAACAGCGCCCTCACCAGCAGGCCCGAGGTGTCGTACGGCAGCGCGATCAGCGCGAAGTCGAGCGTGCCGTCGCGCAGCTGCTCGAGCGAGCGCGCGGTCGTCTCCTCGCGCAGGGCGAAGCGCAGCCGCGGGTAGCGCTCGCGGGCGGTCCGCACCAGCGCGGGCAGCATGAACGGCGCGATCGTCGGGATCGCGCCCAGCCGCAGCAGGCCCGTCATCGGCTCGGCGGCGATCGCCGTGCGCTGGACGAGATCGGTCGCCATCGACAGCAGCGCGCGCGCGCGCTCGACCACCTCCTCGCCGATCGGCGTCATCCGGACGTGCTGCCGGTCACGCTCGACGAGCTGCGCGCCGAGCTGGCGCTCGAGCTCCTGGATGCCGCCGGACAGGGTCGACTGGGTGACGAACGACGCTTCGGCGGCCTGGGTGAAGTTGAGCTTCTCGGACAGCTTCACCAGGTAGGACAGCTGGCGGAGCGAAGGCAGCGCGCTCATCGGAGTCTCCGATCAAGAATATCGGTATTATCCGTTGGAACGATCCGGCGCGAAAGTCCACACTGCGTCATGTCGTGGCTGCATCCTGCGGTGCACCCTGCATCCGACCGTCTCACCCGTACGCCCATCACCCTGTCCGCAACGAACCACGGAGCATTCCATGTCCCTGATCAACACCACCGTCCAGCCGTTCTCCACGACCGCCTTCCATAACGGCAAGTTCGTGCCCGTCACCGACGAGACCTTCAAGGGCAAGTGGTCGGTCCTGATCTTCATGCCGGCCGCGTTCACGTTCAACTGCCCGACCGAAGTCGAGGATGCCGCCGACAACTACGCCGAGTTCCAGAAGGCCGGCGCCGAGGTCTACATCATCACGACCGACACGCACTTCTCGCACAAGGTGTGGCACGAGACCTCGCCGGCCGTGGGCAAGGCGAAGTTCCCGCTCGTCGGCGATCCGACCCACACGCTGACCAACGCCTTCGGCGTGCACATCCCGGAAGAGGGCCTGGCGCTGCGCGGCACGTTCATCGTCAACCCGGATGGCCAGATCAAGACCGCCGAGATCCACGACAACGCCATCGCCCGTGACGTCAAGGAGACCCTGCGCAAGCTGAAGGCCGCCCAGTTCGTCGCCAAGAACCCCGGCCAGGTCTGCCCGGCCAAGTGGAACGAAGGCGCGTCGACGCTGACCCCGTCGCTGGAGCTGGTCGGCAAGATCTGATCGGCCACCGGGACCCATCCCGTCGCATCGATCCGGGATCGACGCGACGGGCCAGTTCCGCTGTCCGATCGGGGGCGTCGCGCGCATGTCGCGCGGGGCGCGCCCGATCCCGCAGCGGCATTGCCCACGAGGCCGCCGCCTCGCCACCCATCCGATACCTCACGGACCTGCCGGAGCACCCCATGCTGGACGCCACCCTCAAGACTCAGCTCGCCGCCTACCTCGAACGGGTGCGCCGGCCCATCGAGCTCGTCGCGTCGCTGGACGACAGCCAGACCGCCGCGCAGATGCTCGAGCTGCTGCAGGCCATCCAGGCCTGTCGCCCCGACATGATCACGCTGCGGGTGGACGGGACCGACGCGCGTCGGCCGTCGTTCGCGGTCCAGCGCGCCGGCGAGACCGGCCGGCTTCGCTTCGCGGGCCTGCCGCTCGGCCACGAGTTCACGTCGCTGGTGCTCGCGCTGCTCTGGACGGGCGGTCATCCGCCCAAGGTCGAGCAGGACGTGATCGACGCCATCGTCGCGCTGGACCAGGACCTCGACTTCGAGGTCTACATGTCCCTGACCTGCCACAACTGTCCCGACGTCGTGCAGGCGCTCGGCCTGATGGCGATCCTGAATCCGCGCATCCGGACCACCGTGATCGAGGGCGGCGCCTTTCCCGCCGAGGTGGAGTCGCGCCAGGTCATGGCCGTGCCGATGGTGTTCCAGGCCGGCGAGATCTTCGGCTCGGGCCGCATGCTGCTCGAGGAGATCGTCGCGAAGCTCGACACCGGCGCCGCCGCCCGCGAGGCCGGCAAGCTCGCCGCCAAGGACGCGTTCGACGTGCTGATCGTCGGCGGCGGCCCGGCCGGCGCCGCGGCCGCGGTGTACGCGGCGCGCAAGGGCATCCGCACCGGCATCGCGACCGAGCGCATGGGCGGGCAGGTCAACGACACGATGGCCATCGAGAACTACATCTCGGTGCTCGAGACCGACGGCCCGAAGTTCGCCGCCGCGCTCGAGCAGCAGGTGCGGCACTACGGCGTGGAGATCATGGGCCAGCTGCAGGCGACGAAGCTCGTCCCGGCGGCGGTGCCCGGCGGTCTGGTCGAGGTGCAGTTCGCCAACGGCGGATCGCTCCGGTCGCGCACGGTCATCCTGTCGACGGGCGCGCGCTGGCGCAACGTCAACGTGCCCGGCGAGGACGCCTACCGCGGGGCCGGCGTCAACTACTGCCCGCATTGCGACGGCCCGCTGTACAAGGGCAAGCGCGTCGCGGTCATCGGCGGTGGCAACTCGGGCGTGGAGGCCGCGATCGACCTCGCCGGCATCGTCGAGCATGTGACCCTGCTCGAGTTCGCCGACCGGCTCAAGGCCGACGCCGTGCTCGTGAACAAGCTGCAGAGCCTGCCCAACGTGAGTATCCACACGAGCGCGCAGACGACCGAGATCACCGGCGACGGCAAGAAGGTCGACGGCATCCGCTTCAAGGACCGCACGAGCGGTGCCGAGCATCAGGTGGCGCTCGCCGGCGTGTTCGTGCAGATCGGTCTGCTGCCGAACACCGACTGGCTGCGCGGGACGACCGAGCTCTCGCGGTTCGGCGAGATCGAGATTGACGCGCATGGGCGCACCAACGTGCCGGGCGTCTTCGCCGCCGGCGACTGCACGACCGTGCCCTACAAGCAGATCGTGATCAGCGCGGGAGCGGGCGCCACGGCCGCGCTGTCGGCCTTCGACCACCTGATCCGCACGTCGGTGCCGGTCGACGCCGCGGCGAGCGCCCCGGTCCCGGTCGCGGCCTGAGGCGCAGCGGCGTCTCGCGATACGATCGCGGGCAGGCCTCCGGGCCTGCCCGTTCCAGTTCACGGAGGCTCCATGCTTCACCGCGCCGGCTCCGCAGCGCGCCGCCGCGTGCTTGCCGCGATCGCGGCCGGCTTGGCCGCCGGCGTCTCCCCCGGGTCTCGTGCGGCGGCCCCCGTGGGCAGGCCGCAGGTCGAGGTCTGGAAGGATCCGAACTGCGGCTGCTGCCGCGACTGGGTCGTCTACCTCGAGCGCGAAGGCTTTCCGGTCGTGGTCCACGACGTCGGCAACACCGCGGCCCGCCGCCGCCTCGGCATGCCGAGCCGGCTGGGCTCGTGCCATACCGCGACGGTCGATGGCTACGTGATCGAAGGGCACGTGCCGGTCGAGGACATCCGCAGTCTGCTCGACACGCGTCCCGCCGGCGTGCTCGGCCTCGCCGTGCCCGGCATGCCGGTCGGATCGCCGGGCATGGACGGCGCGATCTACGGCGGGCGGCGTGACCCCTTCGACGTCCTGCGCGTCGCCCGGGACGGCCGGGTCGAGGTCTACCGCGCCGTGCGCTGAGCGTCCGCGTCCGACCCGCACCCGCCGCCGTATCGCGACGGCGCGCGGGGCAGGCAGGGAGCAGCGGGAACACGCGGACTCGCGAAGCGGGTCGGCGCGCGGTCCGCGGAATGCGCGGATGGGGACATCGGTGGGCTCCGGTCGATCGGTCGGGTCCGGCGGCGCCGGTCCATGCGCTGCAGCACGATCCGCTCCCTGAGCCCGGGTGGACGATCCGTGAATCACGGTGAAACCGCGGGTGCGGACGATGCCGGCACGGTCGGGGCACTGGCCGCGCCGAACGGCGCCGCGTAACATCGGCCGCGCCGGTGGGGCGGCGTCGCCCGCGGTCCGCACCG
>CAIUGQ010000313.1 GCA_903898725.1 uncultured Burkholderiales bacterium
CAACGACCTGCAGTCGCTGTACGTCGCCAACAACGTGTGCAGCGCGGTCGAGTACTTCCGCAAGCTCGGCGGCAACGTCGGCGTCGCGGGCATGGTGATCAACAAGGACGACGGCACCGGCGAGGCCGCGGCCTTCGCCGAGCGCGCCGGCATCCCGGTGCTCGCCGCGATCCCGGCGCACGAGGACATCCGTCGCAAGAGCGCGAGCTACGAGATCATCGGCCGCCCGGGCACGCAGTGGGCGCCGCTCTTCGAGACGCTGGCCACCAACGTCGGCGAGGCGCCGCCGGTGCGTCCGAAGCCGCTGACCCAGGACCAGCTCCTCGGGCTGTTCTCCAGCGACGTGACCGGCCGCAACGTGGTGCTCGAGCCCGCGACGATCTTCGACATGGTCGGCCGCACCGACACCTCGAAGCCGACGCTCGAAGTCGTCTACGACGACGCCGCCTGAGTCGCCGACCATGGACGCGCCCACGCCCACCCCGGTCGCGAACCCCGACGCCCTGAAGGGCGACGGTGTCGGCTGCCATTCGGGCCGCGATGCGATGCTCGAGGCCGCCGCCTCGGCCGGCAAGGCCGAGGTCCTCGATCAGTACGCCGCCGACTACCCGAAGGGCCCGCACGACCAGCCGCAGAGCATGTGCCCGGCCTTCGGCTCGCTGCGCGTCGGCCTGCGGATGCGCCGCACGCAGACGATCCTGTCGGGCTCGGCCTGCTGCGTCTACGGCCTGACCTTCACCTCGCACTTCTACGGCGCGCGCCGCAGCGTCGGCTACGTGCCGTTCAACAGCGAGACGCTGGTCACCGGCAAGCTGTTCGAGGACATCCGCGAGTCGGTGCACGCCCAGGCCGACCCGACCAAGCTCGACGCGATCGTCGTCATCAACCTGTGCGTGCCGACCGCCTCGGGCGTGCCGCTGCAGCTGCTGCCGAAATCGATCAACGGCGTGCGCGTGATCGGCATCGACGTGCCCGGCTTCGGCGTGCCCACGCATGCGGAAGCCAAGGACGTGCTGGCCGGCGCGATGCTGCGCTACGCCCGCAACGAGGTGCAGTCCGGCCCGGTGGCGGCCCCCCGCACCGGCCGCTCCGAGCGCCCGACGGTGACGCTGCTCGGCGAGATCTTCCCCGCCGACCCGGTCGGCATCGGCATGATGCTCGAGCCGATGGGCCTGGCCGCCGGCCCGATCGTGCCGACGCGCGAGTGGCGCGAGCTCTACGCCGCGCTCGACTGCGTCGCGGTCGCCGCGCTGCACCCCTTCTACACCGCGTCGGTCCGCGAGTTCGCGGCGGCCGGCCGCCCGGTCGTGGGCTCGGCCCCAGTCGGCCACGACGGCACCGAAGCCTGGCTTCAGTCGATCGGCACCGCCGCCGGCGTGCCGCAGGTCCGCATCGACGCCGCGAAGAACCGCATCCTGCCCGCGATCCGCGCCGCGCTCGCCGCGACGCCGATCAAGGGCCGCATCACGATGAGCGGCTACGAGGGCTCGGAGCTGCTGGTCGGGCGCCTGCTCGTCGAGAGCGGTGCCGATCTGCGCTACGTCGGCAGCGCCTGCCCGCGCACCCCGTGGAACGACGCCGACCGCCAGTGGCTCGAGGCACGCGGCGTGCACGTGCAGTTCCGCGCCTCGCTCGAGCAGGACATCGCCGCGATGCGCGAGTTCCGCCCCGACCTCGCCATCGGCACCACGCCGGTCGTGCAGGCCGGCAAGGAAGCCAGCATCCCGTCGCTGTACTTCACGAACCTGATCTCGGCGCGTCCGCTGATGGGCCCGGCCGGCGCCGGCTCGCTCGCCACCGTCGTCAACTCGGCGATCGCGAACAAGGCCCGCTTCGACACGATGAAGGACTTCTTCGGCGAGACCGGCCAGGGCGACAACAGCGGCATCTGGAGCGAGACGCCGCGTGCGCGCCCCGAGTTCCGCGACTTCACCCGTCGCCAGGTCATCAAGCTCATCAAGCGGCGCAAGGCCGAGGAGATGATCTGATGCTCGTCCTCGACCACGACCGCGCGGGCGGCTACTGGGGTGCGGTGTACGTCTTCACCGCGATCAAGGGCCTGCAGGTGGTCATCGACGGCCCGGTGGGCTGCGAGAACCTGCCGGTCACCTCGGTGCTGCACTACAGCGACGCGCTGCCGCCGCACGAGCTGCCGGTCGTCGTCACCGGCCTGGGCGAGGAGCAGCTCGGCCGCGAAGGCACCGAAGGCTCGATGAAGCGCGCCCACGCGGTGCTCGACCCGGACCTGCCCTCGGTGGTGGTCACCGGCTCGATCTCCGAGATGATCGGCGGTGGCGTCACGCCCGAGGGCACGACGCTGATGCGCTTCCTGCCGCGCACCATCGACGAGGACCAGTGGCAGTGCGCCAACCGCGCGATGCTCTGGCTCTGGAACGAGTACGGGCTGCGCCACGTGCCCGAGCGCAAGCCGCGCGCCGAGGGCGTCAAGCCCCGCGTGAACCTGATCGGACCCTGCTACGGCACGTTCAACATGCCGAGCGACCTGGCCGAGATCCGGCGCCTCGTCGAGGGCATCGGCGCCGAGGTCAACATGAGCTTCCCGCTCGGCAGCCACCTCGCCGACGTGCAGCAGCTCGCCGACTCCGACGCCAACGTCTGCATGTACCGCGAGTTCGGCCAGTCGCTGTGCGAGGCGCTCGAGCGCCCCTGGCTGCAGGCCCCGATCGGGCTGCATGCGACCACCCAGTTCCTGCGCGCGCTCGGCGAGATCCTCGGCCTCGACCCCGAGCCGTTCATCGAGCGCGAGAAGCACACCACGATCAAGCCGATCTGGGACCTGTGGCGCTCGGTCACGCAGGACTTCTTCGGCACCGCGAGCTTCGGTGTCGTCGCCGGCGAGACCTACGCGCGCGGCCTGCGCCGCTTCCTCGAGGACGAGATGGGCCTGCCGTGCCACTTCGCGGTGTCGCGCAAGGCCGGCGAGAAGACCGACAACCAGTCGATCCGCGAGAAGGTCCAGGCCCGCCCGCCGCTGATCCTGTTCGGCAGCTTCAACGAGCGCATGTACGCGGCCGAGGTCAACGCCCGCTGCACGTACATCGCCGCCTCGTTCCCGGGCGCGATCATCCGTCGCCACACCGGCACGCCGTTCATGGGCTACTCGGGCGCGACCTACGTGGTGCAGGAAGTCTGCAACGCGCTGTTCGACGCGCTCTTCCACATCCTGCCGCTGGGCACCGACCTCGATCGCGTCGAGGCCACGCCCGCGCGCGCGGTCGCCGCCAACGAGACGCATCGCTGGGAAGACGAGGCGCAGCGACTGCTCGCCGACCTCGTCGCCGCCGAGCCGGTGCTCGTGCAGATCTCGGCCGCCAAGCGGCTGCGCGACCGCGCCGAGCGCGATGCGCGCCGCGCGGGCGAGATCACCGTCACCGCCGCACGAGTCGCGGGCGCCCGCGAGTCGCTCCGGCAAGGGGAGGCCGCATGACGGCCCCGCACACCCACAGGATCCAGTCCGGCTCGCCGGACGCACCGAATGTCGCGGCGCGCTGCCGCGGCTGCCCAAGCCGCGCGGGCTGCGCGCGGCAACGGCCGCAAGGCCGGTTTGTTAGGAGCTGACCGTATGGCAGAGAAGAGAAGCTCGATCTCGGGCCTGACCGACGAGGAAGCGCAGGAGTTCCACAAGTTCTGGGTACAGGGCTTCGTGGGCTTCACGGCCGTCGCCGTCGTCGCGCACTTCCTGGTCTGGGCCTGGCGCCCCTGGTTCAACTGATCCGACCCCACTTAGGGTGACCTCAATGGCTCACGTCCCTGTTTCGTCCCGGCCGGCTTGGTCGGATCGCGCTTCCCCCGCGTTCTGGCTGCTGTTCGTCGTGCTGTTCGCCGTCTTCCTGACGGTGGCCATCTCGGCTTCGCTGTTGACGCTGCGGTGGCGCGCCTGGTTGCCCGGGGCCGAGCGCGAGCGATCGCTGATCGGTGGTGTCAAGTCTGCGGTGTACACCGCGATGTCTCATGTGATCTAGGAGAGAAGTATGTGGCGAGTTTGGAGGTTGTACGACCCGCTCAGGGCGATGGTCGTTCAGGGAATCTTCCTGTTCGGCCTGGCAGCGATGATTCACCTCATCCTGCTGAGCACCGACCGTTTCAACTGGCTGGACGGCCCCAAGGCCAAGCCCGCGGCGATGCAGAACTCGCCGATGCCGGCGCCGGCACCGGCGACGAAGTAGCGACTGGAAGCAAGCGGTAGACGGGGATCGGGAGCCCATGCCCGACCCCGTCCACCGTCAAGGCAGAGACGGAGGACCCATCATGGCGATGCTCAGCTTCGAAAAAAAATACCGCGTTCGCGGAGGCACCCTGCTCGGGGGTGATCTCTTCGACTTCTGGGTCGGTCCGTTCTACGTCGGCCTGTTCGGCGTCACGACGATCTTCTTCTCGCTGGTCGGCACCGCGCTGATCCTGTACGGAGCGTCCCAGGGCCCGACCTGGAACCTCTGGCAGATCAACATCGCGCCGCCGGACCTGAAGTACGGCCTGGGGCTGGCGCCGATGATGGAAGGCGGCCTGTGGCAGGTGATCACGATCTGCGCGATCGGCGCGTTCGGATCATGGGCCGCGCGAGAGGTCGAGATCTGCCGCAAGCTCGGCATGGGCTTTCACGTGCCCTTCGCGTTCAGCGTCGCGATCTTCGCGTACGTGACGCTGGTCGTGATCCGGCCGATCCTGCTCGGTGCCTGGGGCCATGGCTTCCCGTACGGGATCCTGAGCCACCTCGACTGGGTGTCGAACGTCGGCTACCAGTACCTGCACTTCCACTACAACCCGGCGCACATGATCGCCGTGTCCTTCTTCTTCGCGACGACCTTCGCGCTGTCGCTGCACGGCGCGGCCGTGCTGTCGGCGACGAACCCGAAGAAGGGCCAGACGGTGAAGACGCCGGAGCACGAGGACACGTTCTTCCGCGACACGATCGGCTACTCGATCGGCACGCTGGGGATCCACCGGCTCGGCCTGTTCCTCGCCCTGTCGGCCGGATTCTGGAGCGCGGTCTGCATCGTGATCAGCGGTCCGTTCTGGACCCGCGGCTGGCCCGAGTGGTGGGGCTGGTGGCTCACCCTGCCGATCTGGAAATGAGCTGAGACGGAGACCAAGACATGGCGCAATACCAGCCCTTTTCCCCGCCGTACCAGAACCTCTTCACGCAGGTCCAGGTCACCGGCCCGCTGCATGACGGCCCGCCCCTGTCCACCGAGCGCGAGACGCGCGACCGCCAGTTCGGTCCGGTGTCGTCCTGGTGGCTCGGCCTGCTCGGCAATGCCCAGATCGGACCGATCTACCTCGGTACCCTCGGTGTCCTGTCCCTGATCTGCGGCGTCGTCGCCTTCCAGATCATCGGCTGGAACATGCTCGCGTCGGTCAACTACAGCCCGCTCGAGCTGCTCAAGCAGCTGCCCTGGCTCGCGCTCGAGCCGCCGGCACCGGGCAACGGCCTGAAGATCCCGCCGCTCAACCAGGGCGGCTGGTGGCTGATGACCGGCTTCTTCCTGACCGCCTCGATGCTGCTGTGGTGGGCCCGGATGTACCGCCGCGCACGCGAGCTCGGCATGGGCACCCATGTCGCCTGGGCCTTCGCCGCCGCGATCTGGCTGTACCTGGTGCTCGGCTTCTTCCGCCCGATCCTGATGGGCAGCTGGGGCGAGGCGGTGCCCTTCGGCATCTTCCCGCACCTGGACTGGACCGCAGCCTTCTCGATTCGCTACGGCAACCTGTTCTACAACCCGTTCCACATGCTGTCGATCGTCTTCCTCTACGGGTCGACGCTGCTGTTCGCGATGCACGGCGCGACGATCCTGGCGGTGACGCCCTACGGCGGCGAGCGCGAGATCGAGCAGATCGTCGACCGCGGCACGGCCTCGGAGCGCGCCGCGCTGTTCTGGCGCTGGACGATGGGCTTCAACGCGACGATGGAGTCGATCCACCGCTGGGCGTGGTGGTTCGCGGTGCTGTGCCCGCTCACCGGCGGCATCGGCATCCTGCTGACCGGCACCGTCGTGGACAACTGGTTCCTGTGGGCGGTCAAGCACGGTGTCGCCCCCGCCTACCCGGCCGTCTACCCGCCCGTCGTCGATCCCTCCACGCTGATGGGAGTCAAGCCATGATTCGCGTGCGCCTTGCTTCAATCGTGCTCGCGGCCGCGGCCGTCGGCACGCTGCTCGCGGGCTGCGAGCGACCGCCGATCGACAACGTCCAGGTCGGTTTCCGCGGTGTCGCGATGGAGCAGAACTACAACCCGCGGCTGATGGCCGCGGTGATCGAGGCGAACCAGCCGCCCGCCCCGCTCGAGCCGGCCTCGGCCGACGGACCGAAGGCCAGCGCCGTCTACCAGAACGTCAAGGTCCTCGGCGACCTGAGCGTCGGCCAGTTCGCACGCTCGATGGTGGCGATGTCGAACTGGGTGGCGCCCAAGGAAGGTCCGGAAGCCGGCTGCGTCTACTGCCACAACCCGGCGAACTTCGCCGACGACTCGAAGTACACCAAGGTCGTCGCGCGTCGCATGGTCCAGATGACGCAGAACATCAACGTCAACTGGAAGCAGCACGTCGCGGCCACCGGCGTCACCTGCTACACCTGCCACCGCGGCCAGCCGGTCCCGGCCAACGTGTGGTTCGACCCGGCGCCGCTCAAGCACGACGTGACCGGCCTGCTCGGCGACCGCGCGCTGCAGAACTCGCCGGCCGCATCGGTGAAGCTCGCCTCGCTGCCGTACGACCCGTTCGGTCCGTACCTGGCCGGCGACAAGCCGATCCGGGTGCAGGGCGACACCGCGCTGCCCACCGGCAACCGGGCCTCGACCAAGCAGACCGAGTTCACGTACAGCCTGATGGTCCACATGTCCGACTCGCTCGGCGTGAACTGCACCTACTGCCACAACAGCCGCTCGTGGCAGGACTGGGAGCAGAGCCCGCCGCAGCGCGCGACCGCGTGGTACGGCATCCGGATGGCCCGCCAGCTGAACAACGAGTACATGACCCCGCTGACCGGCACGTTCCCCGCGAACCGCCTGGGCCCGACGGGCGACGTGCCGAAGCTCAACTGCGCGACCTGCCACCAGGGGGCCTACAAGCCGCTGTTCGGCGCGCCGATGGCCAAGGACCACCCGGAGCTCGGCGGCGGCGGTGCCGCCCTGCCGAAGGCCGCGATGCCCGCTGCAGCCGCCCCGGCGGTCTCGAGCGGCCTCGCCCCCGCGACCGTGTTCTTCGCGGTCGGCTCGGCGGCGCTGACCGACGAGGGCAGCAAGGTCCTGGTCGGGCTGGCCTCGTCGATGAAGTCGAGCGCCGATGCGAAGGTCGCGATCTCCGGCTTCCACTCGGCGGCCGGCAGCCTCGCGCAGAACCAGGAACTGGCCAAGCAGCGCGCCTTCGCGGTCCGCGACGCGCTCAAGGCCGCCGGCATTCCCGAGGACCGGCTGGTCCTCGAGAAACCCATGCAGACGGAGGCGAATGTCTCCGGCGAAGATCCCCGCTCCCGCCGCGTTGACGTGGCGGTCCGCTAGGGCGGCATCTCCCCGCCCTTGGGCTAACGGCGTCCGTCAGGACGCCGTTTTTTTTCGTCCATCGCAGGGACGGGCGTCGGCCCGTCCGCGTGCGCGTCACTGCTGCTTGGGGCCCTCGGTCAGACGACGGCCGAGACCGATCGCATAGGGCGCCGCACGCGCCGCGAGCATCGGGTCGGCCGAGGGCTCGATGCCCTTGGGCAGCACCATCGGGTTGAAGGTGATGCCCAGGCAGTCGCCGCCGCCGTCCGCGGCCACCGAGGTGACCTTCAGCACGCCGAGCGAGACCTTCTTGCGACCCGCGGGCAGCGGCACCGTCGCGTTGTCGATCACGTCGCCGGCCTGGGCGAGCTCGAGGTTGAAGTCGAACGCCACCTTGCCGTCCTTCACCCGCTGGCGCAGGTCGTCGAACAGGAAGGCCGGGCCCTTCGCCTTGGCCTCGTCGTCGCTCAGGCCCTGGACGCCGCCAACGGGCTCGAAGATCCACTTGCCGAACTGCCGATTGCCGCTGGCGTTCACGAAGCCGAAGGCATGCACGCCCCAGTAGTTGACGGCGCCGAAGCTGGCCGGAATCGGCTGCGACGCGAAGTACTTGCCCTGCAGCAGCACGTCGGGGTTCGCATCCGCGAACGCCTTGACCTTGGCCGCATCGGGCATCCG
>CAIUGQ010000314.1 GCA_903898725.1 uncultured Burkholderiales bacterium
CCGCGCGCGGCGCGACCGGTGACCGAGACATTGACCACGGCCGGACCGTAGCGCTCGACGATGTCGGAGAAATCCACGCCGCCGCGCACCGGCATCGGGGACGACGCCGTGGCGGGCGGCGCACTGAGGACCGCAGGCGGCGCGGCCGCCGAGGCGCCGGAGGAGAAGTGCGCGCCGGCGACGGCGAAGGCCGCGACGACGGAGGCGGCGAGCACGCCGCGCGCAGACGGGAATCGGGTCATGACGGCTCCTGGTCCGTGGCGGGGTCGGTGCGACCCCGATGCGGCGAAGCATCACGCCGCAGACTTAAGAGCGAATTAAGGCGCGGCCGATATGGGGAACACGGCGGGGAACACGGCGGGGAACACGACCTCGGCGCGCAGGCCGCCCCCCTCGCGGTTGACCAGGCGGGCGTGCCCGGCATGGCGTTGCGCGATCCGGCGCACGATGGCCAGCCCCAGCCCGCTGCCGATCCCCGAGGCGTCGCGGCCACGCCGGAAGCGCTCGAACACCGCCTCGAGCTCGGCGGGCGGCAGACCCGGTCCGCGGTCCTCGACCGCGACCGTGCCGTCCGCCGTCACCGCGACATCCACCGCGCTGCCCGCCGGCGCATGCCGCAGCGCGTTGTCGACGAGGTTGTCGATCAGGATGCGCAGCGCATCGGGATCGCCGACGATGGCGAGCGGCTCGTCGCGCGCGAGCCCGAGGTCGACGCCGCGGGCCTCGGCCGCCACGGCCGCATCGGCGACCGCCGCCCGCGCGAGCGCAGCAAGGTCGACGCGGCCGGGCACCGGCTCGGGCCCGCCGGGCTCCTGGCGCGCGAGGGTCAGCAGCTGCTCGACCAGCCGGTTGGCGCGGCGCAGCCCGCGGCGCAGCTCGGCGAGCGCGGCGCTGCGGGCCGCCTCGTCGCCGGCCCGCTCGGCGAGCTGGGCCTGCAGCGTCAGCGCGGCCAGGGGCGTGCGCAGCGCATGGGCGGCATCGGCGACGAAGCCGCGCTGCGCATCGAGCGCCTCGCCCAGCCGACCGAGCAGCCCGTTCAGCGCGTGCACCAGCGGACGCAGCTCGTCGTCGAGCCCGCGCTCGGCGAACGGCCCGAGGGTGCCCGCGTCGCGCGCCCCGGCCTCCTGCGCGAGCCGCCGCAGCGGCTCGAGGCCGCGCCCCAGCCCGACCCAGAGCAGCAGGCCGAGCAGCGGAAAGAGCGCGAACATCGGCGCCACCGTTCCGATCGCGGTGCGCAGCACGAGGGCATCGCGGGCGGCCAGCGGCTGCGCGACCTGCACCACACTGCCGCCGACCGGCACCGCGTAGACCCGCCAGCCCCCGCCGCCCGCCACCCGGACGTCATGGAAGCCCGGCGGCACCAGCCCCGGCAGGGTCGGGTAGGCATGCGAGGCGTAGATGCGCAGCCCCGAGGCGTCCCAGATCTGGATCACCACGTCGCGGTCGATCTCGACGCCCTCGAGCCGCGGCGGCGGCATCGGCCCGAGGGCGCGCGCGGGCACCGCGCCCGCCACCCGCGCCATCTGCTCGTCGAGCAGTTCGCCGGTGGCCTCGCGCGAGCGCACGCCGACCGCAGCCGTGGCCGCGACCAGGCCGATCGCCAGGCCCGCCCCCGTCCACGCCAGGAGCCGCCGCCGAAGCGAGCTCACGGCACGTCCGCCATCGACCAGCCCACGCCGCGCACGTTGCGCACCACCCCTGCGCCGAGCTTGCGGCGCAGCGCGTGCAGGTGGACGTCGACCGTGTTGCTGCCGACGGCCTCGTTCCATCCGTAGAGCTTCTCCTCGAGCTGGGCGCGCGAGAGCACCGCCCCCGGTCGGTCCATCAGCGCGCGCAGCAGCGCGTACTCGCGGGCGGACAGCGCCACCGGCTCGCCCCGGACCGTCACCTCGCGGGTCGCCGGGTCGAGGCTCACCGGACCGGCCTGCAGCCCGGGCGCGCCGCGACCCGCGTGCCGACGCAGCACCGCCCGGATCCGCGCGGCGAGTTCCTCGAGCTCGAACGGCTTGACGAGGTAGTCGTCCGCCCCGGCGTCGAGCCCCGCGACCCGGGCGGCGAGCGCATCGCGCGCCGTGACGATCAGCACCGGGGTCGCGTTGCCGCGCGCGCGCAGCGCCCGCAGCAGCACGAGGCCGTCGCCGCCCGGCAGGCCGAGGTCGAGCAGCACGAGGTCGTAGGGCTGCGTGCGCAGCGCCGTGTCGGC
>CAIUGQ010000315.1 GCA_903898725.1 uncultured Burkholderiales bacterium
GATGGAGATCATGCTCAATTCGCCGCTGGTGCAGGACCTCATCTTCAAGGGCGAGGTCGCGCGCATCAAGGAAGTCATGGCGCGCTCCACGCGCATGGGCATGAAGACCTTCGACCAGGCGCTGTTCGAACTCTACGAGGCAGGCTTCATCGCCTACGAGGACGCGCTGCGCAACGCGGATTCCAAGAACGAGCTGCGACTGCGCGTGAAGCTCGACAGCAAGCGGGAACACAAGGTGTTCGACCATGGAGATCTCGCGCTGCTCGAGGAGGAAGAGGGGAGGACCCGCTGATGACCGCGCTGACCGAAGGTGCCGAGGAAACGCTGGAACCGCTGCAGGGCGCGGGTCCGCAACCCATCAACACCAAGCCGCTGTTCCGGCTGATGGTGGAACGGCGCGCCTCCGACCTGTTCTTTTCGCCGAACGCCCCGATCAAGATCAAGATCGAGGGCCAGATCTTCCCGGTCAACAAGCAGATCCTCACCGTAGACATGGTCCGGCAGGCCGCCTTCGGTCTTATGAACCCGGATCAGATCGAGAGGTTCGGTCGCGAACAGGAAATCGACTTCGCCATTTCCGAGTCGGGGCTCGGTCGCTTCCGCGTCAACGTGTTCCGGCAGCGCGGCAATCCCGCGATGGTGCTGCGCCACGTCGCGGGACGGATCCCGAAGCTCGCGGACCTGTCGCTCCCCGAGACGGTGCAGGACCTGATGGCGCTCAAGCGCGGCCTGGTGCTGGTGGTCGGATCCACGGGATCGGGAAAGTCCACGACGCTCGCGGCGATGATCAACCACCGGAACGAGAATTTCTCGGAGCACATCCTCACGATCGAGGATCCGATCGAGTTCCTGCACGCCAACAAGCGCTCCATCGTCAACCAGCGCGAGATCGGCATCGACACGCGCTCCTACGAGAACGCCTTGCGCTCGGCGGTGCGTTCCGCGCCCGACGTGGTCATGATCGGCGAGATCCGCGACCGCGAGACCATGCAGTCCGCGGTCAACCTCTCGGGTATCGGGCACCTCGTGCTGGCCACGCTGCACTCGAATAACGCCCCGGAGACGATGGATCGCATCATCAACATGTTCCCTCGCGACCAGCACCAGCAGCTGCTGCTCGACCTGTCCCAGTACCTGCGCGCGATCGTCGCGCAGCGGCTGGTGGTGGGCCGGGACGGGCGCCGCGTCGTGGCCGTCGAGGTCATGCTCAACACCTCCCACATCTCGGACCTGGTCCGGAAGGGGGACATCGTGGCGTTGAAGGAGGCCATCGCAGGCAGCAACGAGCGTGGCGTGCAGAGCTTCGATGCCGCACTGTTCCGCCTGATCAAGGACGGTCGGGTGGCGCCCGAGGAAGCCCTCGCCCACGCGGACTCCCGCAGCAACCTCGAGGCGCGCATCAACTTCGGTTGAGCGCTGTGCAGCGCAGCCGCGGCGTCGGGCCGCGGGAGGGGCTCAGTCCCCGAACACCTGCGCGGCGTCGAACACCGGGCCGTCCACGCAGACCCGCTTCATCGCCGGACCCGTGGGCGTGTTGACGCGTACCGCACAGCCGGCGCAGCCGCCCACTGCGCAGGCCATGAATTCCTCCAGCGAGACCTGGCAGGGCAGTCCGAAGCGGCGTGCGACCTTCGCGGTGGCTTCGAGCATCGGGGTCGGCCCGCAGGCAAACACCTCGACCTGCTGCAACGTCACGGCGTCCAGCGATCCCAGCCACTCCGCGGCGAGTTCAGTGACGAAGCCGTCGTGACAGCCCGGGAAGCCGCTGCGGCTCGAGAGTCGGCTCGGAATGCCCCAGTCGTCGAGCAGGGGCATCGCGGCGATGGTGCCGTGAGGGATCCCGTCCACCATGATCCTCGAGGGCCGGGTGCGGAACGGGAAGGGGATCTCCGAGCCCATCAGCACGAGCGGGCGCCAGGCGGCACGCGCGTCCTGCAGGGAGGCTTCGGCCAGGAACACCATGGGCGGAATGCCCACGCCACCACCGACCAGCAGCGGCCGAGGCCGCTCTGGATGCAGTGTGAAGCCTTTGCCGATCGGACCCAGCACCGACAGGTGTTCCCCGGCGCGGCGGCGCGACAGTGCCGCAAGTCCGGGGCCCACGATCTTGTAGAGCACCTCGATCCAGCCTGCCTGGGCATCCGCCCGCATGATCGAGAGC
>CAIUGQ010000316.1 GCA_903898725.1 uncultured Burkholderiales bacterium
CGTTCGCCCGCGACGCGAGCCCGCTGCCCGAGCCGCTGCAGGCGGTGATCGAGGGCGCCGCCGCGCCCGGCCAGACCGCGGCACATGCGCCGGTGGCCGCGCCGGCCGGCGGCGGCACCGCCGCCGACGACGTCGCGCAGGCGATGGCCTCGCTGCACCGTGCGCGCTTCGACGACGCGATGTGGCACATCGCCAGTGCCCGCGAGAAGCTGCCCTCGAATCCGATGGTGCTGATGGCGGCCGTGCAGGTGCAGATGCTGCGCATGCGCGCGAAGGGCTTCGATCCGGCGTCGGCGGACGACGTGCGGGGCTGTCTCGCAGAGCTCGATCGCCAGATCCCGGGCGAGCGACGCGTCTTCCCCGCGATGGCGGCGGCGACGGCTGCGGCAGCAGCGGCAGCGCCCTCGCCCTCGCCCGAGACTTAGGCCGAGGCCGCCACCCGCGCCTGCAGCTCGCGCCGGCCGGCCGCGCTCGCGATCACCACCAGCGCCTGACCCGACGAGACCGAGGCGTCCTCGGGCGGATTGAAGCGCCACTCCCCGCCGTCGCGCACCGCGACCAGCAGCCACTCCACGCTTCGGCCCAGTGCGGCGATGCGCAGCGGGGCCGGCCGCGGCGGGACCACCACCTCCTCGACGGCGAGCCGCTCGCCGGCCCGCAGCAGCTCGTCGACCAGCGACACCATCTGCGGCCGGATCATCAGCGACGCGATCCGGTGGCCGCCGGTGTAGTCGGGCGACACGATCTGATCGGCGCCGGCGCGGATCGTCTTGGCCGCGTTGCGCGGGTCGTGGACGCGGGCCACCACCCGCACCGCCGGGTTGAGCTGCTTGGCGGACAGGCTGATCACCAGGTTCTTGGAGTCGTCGCCGCTGACCGCGAAGACGCCGGCCGCGCGCGCGATGCCGGCCCGCGCGAGCACGTCGTCGTCGGCCGCGTCGCCGTGCAGCGCGAGCAGCTTCGGGTCGGCCTCGAGCCGTGCCTCGAGCGTCGCGGCATCGGTCTCGACGACGACGTACGCGCGTCGGTCCGAGCGCAGCTCGTCGATCACGTAGCCGCCGATCCGACCGGCGCCACAGACGATGAAGTGCCCGGTCAGGGCGTCGATCTGGGCCTGCATGCGGCGTCTCCGGTAGGCGTGGTTGAGGTTCGTCTCGAGCAGGAACGCGGTGACGGTGGAGAACAGGAAGGTCATGTTGGCGATGCCGGCGAGCGCGATCGCCATCGTGAACACGCGACCCGCGTCTGTGTTCCGCATCTCGACCACCTCCCCGTAGCCGATCGTCGCCACCGTGATGAAGGTCATGTAGAGCCCGTCGATCGCGGTGGTGCCGGGCTTGCCGAGCATCAGGTAGCCGGCCGTGCCCACCGAGAGGATCACGACGAACACGGCGAGCGCGGCGAGCAGCCGACGGAAGTGGGGACTCTCGAGCAGGATCGCGAGAAGGGCGGACATCGCCCGATCTTGGGCCCGCCGGGGCCGGTCAGACTTGATCGAGCGCAAGTCCGGGCGTTGTCGCGCGCGCCGCGATCAGGGCTGCTGCGCGAGGGCCTCGGCGTAGAGCGCGGCGTAGCGCGCGGCCGGCACGCGCCACGAGGTGTCCTGCGCCATCGCGCGCCGCACCACCTGCTGCCAGGCCGCCGGATGGTGCCAGCCGTCGAGCGCGTGCCGCAGCGCGCGGGCGAGCGCATCGGGGCTCGCGCCGCTGAAGGCGAAGCCAGTGGCACGGTCTTCGCGCAGCGCGGCCTCGTCGGCGTCGACGACGGTGTCGGCGAGGCCGCCCACGCGATGCACGACCGGCAGCGTGCCGTAGCGCAGGCCGTAGAGCTGGGTGAGCCCGCAGGGCTCGAAGCGCGAGGGCACGGCGATCAGGTCGCAGCCCGCGACGACGCGGTGCGCGAAGCCCTCGTCGTAGCCGATGCGCACGCCGACCGCCTCGGGCGCGGCCTGCGCGGCCGCGCGCCACGCATGCTCGAGCGCCGGATCGCCCGAGCCGAGCATCGCCACCTGCCCGCCCGCGCCCAGCCATTGCGGCAGCACGGACAGCAGCAGGTCCAGGCCCTTCTGCGGCGTCATCCGGCTGACCACGCCGAGCAGCGGCGCGCCTGCCGAGGCGCTCAGCCCGAGCTCGCGCTGCAGCGCGAGCTTGCAGGCGGCCTTGCCCGCGAGGTCGGCGACGTCGAAGGTCGCGGCGAGCGCCGGGTCGGTCGCGGGGTTCCACACCGCATCGTCGATGCCGTTGGTGATGCCGCAGAGCCGGTCCGCGCGGTGGCGCAGCACCACGTCGAGCTCGTGCCCCTCGGCCGGCGACAGGATCTCGCGGGCGTAGGTCGGGCTGACCGTGGTGATCCGGTCGGCGAACATCAGCCCGCCCTTGAGCAGCCGCAGGTCGCCATGGAACTCGACGCCGGCCGGGCCCGCCATCCAGGCGGGCAGCCCCAGCTCGCCGAAGCGTTCGAGCAGGAAGCGGCCCTGGTAGGCGAGGTTGTGCACCGTCAGCACGGTGCGCGCATGCGCCCCCGGCGCCCCGGACGTGCCGCGCGCGGCGAGGTAGACCGGGGCGAGCGCCGCGTGCCAGTCGTGCGCATGCACGATCGCCGGCGTCCAGTCGGGATCCAGACCGCCCGCAGCGAGCTGCGCGGCACTCCAGCCGAGCAGCCCGAAGCGCTGAAGGTTGTCGGCCCATTCGCGTCCGTCGGGCCCGAGGTAGGGGTTGCCGGGCCGGTCGTACAGCCAGGGCGCGTCGATCAGGTAGGTCGGCACGTCGCTGCCGGGCAGCATGCCCCGCAGCAGGCCGACGCGGGCGGCCCCGAAGGCCGCGCCGATCCGGGCGACCTCGACCGCGCCGGTCAGCGCCTGGCGCAGCGCCGGATAGGCCGGCAGCAGCAGCCGCACGTCGAGCCCGGCGGCCCGCTGCGCCGCCGGCAGCGCGGCGACCACGTCGGCCAGGCCACCGGTCTTGACCAGCGGGAACCATTCCGCGGCGACGTGCAGCACGCGCAGCGGCGCGGGCCGGCCCGCGCCCTTCCGGACCCGAGCCATCACGCGAGGGCGGCGAGCATGTCCCGAGTGATCAGCGTGACGCCGCGCTCGGTGCGATTGAAGCGGGCCGCATCGGCCACCGGGTCCTCGCCCACCACCAGGCCGTCCGGAATCTCGCAGCCGCGATCGACGATGCACTTGGTCAGGCGCGCGCCGCGCCCGACCTGCACCTCGGGCAGCAGCACCGACCACTCGACCTTCGAGAACGAATGCACGCGGCAGCTCGAGAACAGCAGCGAGCGGTTGAGCGAGCCCGAGATGATGCAGCCGCCCGAGACCATCGACTCGGTGGCCATGCCGCGGCGATCGCCCATGTTGTGCACGAACTTCGCCGGCGGCAGCTGCTCCTGGTAGGTCCAGATCGGCCAGTCGCGGTCGTAGAGGTTGAGCTGCGGGTCGGTGGCGGTGAGGTCGATGTTCGCCTCCCAGTACGCGTCGAGCGTGCCGACGTCGCGCCAGTACGCGCCCTTGCCCGGCTCGCCGACGCAGCTGCGCGAGAACGGATGCGCGATCGCGCGTCCGCCCGCGACCATCGCCGGGATCACGTCACGACCGAAGTCGTGGTGCGTCATCTCCCCGCTCATGAACTTGGGCAGCTCGTCGTAGAGGAACTCGGCGTCGAACAGGTAGATGCCCATGCTCGCGAGGGCGACGTCGGGTCGGCCCGGGATCGGCTCGGGCTTGGCGGGCTTCTCGGCGAACTCGAGGATGCGGTCGTTCTCGTCGACCTTCATCACGCCGAAGGCGCTCGCCTCGGCGAGCGGCACCTCGAAGCAGCCGACGGTGCAGGGCACGCCGCGCTCGACGTGCTCGGCGAGCATCATCGAGTAGTCCATCTTGTAGATGTGATCGGCGGCGAGGATCAGCAGGTACTCGGGCCGGTGGTGCCGGATGATGTCGAGGTTCTGGAACACCGCGTCGGCGGTGCCGCGGTACCACGACACGTCGTCCAGCCGCTGCTGCGCGGGCAGCAGGTCGACGAACTCGTTGAGCTCGCCGCGCATGAAGCCCCAGCCGCGCTGGATGTGCCGCAGCAGGCTGTGCGACTTGTATTGCGTCATCACCGCCATCCGTCGGATGCCCGAGTTCAGGCAGTTCGACATCGCGAAGTCGACGATCCGGAACTTGCCGCCGAAGTAGACCGCGGGCTTGGAGCGGATGTCGGTGAGCTGCTGCAGACGGCTGCCTCGGCCGCCGGCCAGCACCAGCGCCATGGCCCGACGGGGGAGCTGCAGGCGCGCGAGCGCGTTCTCGGTCATCGGGGGAGGCTCTCGGGAGGGAAGTCGCGTAGGGATGGGACGAGTGTACGGAAAAGCCCGTCCCGGCGCGCCCCCCGATCGAGGCCGTGCCCGTCTAGACCGGCAGCACGACCTCGAAGGCCGCCTGCCAGCTGCCGTCGGCGACCCGCACGAAGTCGGCCATCAGCCGCTCGCGCGCCTCGGGCGCGAGCCGCGTGAGCAGGCCGTCGCGGGCGTTGCCCGGTTCGCCGCGCACGTAGAGCTGCGTGGTCAGCGAGCGGCCGTCGGGCGCGGTCAGCAGCAGGTGCAGGTGGGGGGTACGACCCGGATAGGCGACCGGCCGGATGGTGCGGAACCGCCAGCCGCCATCGGCGCCGGCCGTGCTGCGGCCGTAGGCGAGGAACAGCGGGTCGAGCGGCGCGGGGCTGTCGTCGCGCGGATGGTGGTAGCGCCCGGCGGCATTGCACTGCCAGAGCTCGACGCGGGTGCCCGCAAGCGGTCGCCCGCCGGTGTCGACGACCCGGCCCGCGAGCCGCAGCAGCTCGCCGCCGGCGCGGCGGCCGTCGCGCTCGAGCACCAGGTCCTCGCCCGCGTCCGGCGGCGGGGCCGGCGGATAGAACGGGCCGCGCGTCTGCGCCGGCGTCGGCGCCCGGGCGCCGGGCTGCGCGGCAGCCGGCGGCAC
>CAIUGQ010000317.1 GCA_903898725.1 uncultured Burkholderiales bacterium
TCGGGGCAGCCGCTACTATACGCAGATGCCCTCCACCGACCGTTCCGCACGCGCGGACGCCGACATGACCGAACCCTCCCACGCTTCCTCCCGCCCCGGCATCCGCGAGACGGTGGCCGCGATCGCCGCGGGCACGACCACGAGTCGCGCGCTCCTCGAGGCGGCGCGCGTGGCGGCCGAACGCTACCGCGACCTCAACGCCATCGCCTGGGTCGACTGGGACGCCGCGGCCGCCGCCGCCGATGCGCTCGATGCGCAGGCCCGCTCGGGTGCCCCGCTGGGTCCGCTGCACGGCGTGCCGCTGACCATCAAGGACCTCTACGAGGTGACGGGCATGCCCACCGCCGGCGGCACGCGTGCTGCGCTGCCCGCGCTGGGCGGCGAGTCGGTGGCGGTCGCGCGGATGCGTGCAGCGGGGGCGCTGCCGTTCGCGAAGACGAACATGCACGAGATCGCGCTCGGCGCGACCGGCGAGAACCCCTGGACGGGCGACGTGAAGAACCCGGTCGACCCGTCCCGCCAGGCCGGCGGTTCCTCGAGCGGCGCGGGCGTGGCCACTGCGGTGGGCATCGGCTTCGCGGGGCTGGGCAGCGATACCGGCGGCTCGGTCCGGATCCCGGCCGCGTTCAGCGGCGTCGTCGGCTTCAAGCCCAGCTTCGGCGCGATTCCGCTCGCCGGTGCGCTGCACCTGTCCTGGACCTGCGATCACGCCGGTCCACTCACGCGTTCGGTCGACGATGCGGCGCTGCTGTACGAGGTGATGGCGGGCCGACGCACCGACCACGGCGCCGTCGCGCGTCGCCCGCGCCTCGCGGTCCCGGCCACGTGGCTGCGGGGTCGACTCCACCCGGCCACGCGGGCCTGGTTCGACGCACGGCTCGCTGCGCTGCGCACGCGGGCCGACGTGGTCGAGGTCGACGTGCCGTCGCTGTCGCGCGCGCTCGCGCCCTACACCGCGATCGTCCGCGCCGAGGCGGCGTTCGTGCATCGTGCGGTGCTCGCCTCGGGGGGCGAAGGCTTTTCCGATTCGGTGCTCGCCCCGATGCGCGACGGCGCCCAGCAGCTCACGCAGGTCTACCTCGACGCGATGCGCGAGCGCGAGGTGCTGCGCGCCGAGCTCGATGCAGTGCTGCGCGACCACGACGCGATGGTGCTGCCCACCAGCGCCGTCCCGCCGCCGGCGCGCGGGCAGCTCGAGGTCCAGGTCGAGGGCGGCACGCTGAGCACCCGCGAGGCGGTGCTCGGCCAGACGCTGGCGTTCAGCTTCGTCGGCCTGCCGACGCTGGCCCTGCCGATGGGAATGGCCGACGGCCTGCCGGCCTCGATGCAGGTCGTCGGTGCACGCGATGCGGACGCGTCGGTGCTGGCGCTCGGGCGCTGGCTCGAGGCCGGTCCCAAGGACTGACGCGACGCCGGGCGCACGGCCGGGCAGGCCCGGCCCGCCGCCCGCCGATGCCGCCCGCCGATGCTGCTGCCCTCAGGCGGCGGGCCGTCGCGCGAACAGCAGCCCGACGCCGAGCGCCAGCATCGCGCCTCCCGATGCCTGGCGCAGGCGCAGGATCCGCTCGGGGTGATCGACCGCCTTCGCCCGCAGGCTCGCAGCGGCGAACGCGACCACCACGTCGGCGGCGGTGTTGAGCGCGACCGACACCAGCCCGAGGACCACGAACTGCAGCGGCACGCTGCCGGCCGCCGGGTCGACGAACTGCGGGATGAAGGCCAGGAAGAACGCGGCCGTCTTGGGGTTCAGGGCTTCGACCCACATGCCGTCCCGGAACGCGCGCCGCGTGCCGAGGGGCGGCGAGGCGTCCGCAGCCGACGCGGCGAGCGTGGCGTCACGGCGCGCGCCGAGGATCGTCCGCACGCCGATCCAGACCAGGTACAGCGCACCGAGCACCTTGAGCACGGTGAACAGTTCGGCGCTGGCCATCACCAGGGCGGAGACGCCGAGCGCGCCCGCGAGGACGTGGAACAGGCCGCCCAGGCCCGTGCCGAAGCTCGACGCGATGCCCTCGGCA
>CAIUGQ010000318.1 GCA_903898725.1 uncultured Burkholderiales bacterium
GCGGATACGACACCCGTCCGATCGCGACCAGTGGCCGGATGCCGAGGATGGGCAGGCTGCCACGGGCGGCGCCGTGCACCAGCAGGCATGCAATGACCGCGAGCGCCGCGACGAGGGGCTGGCCGCCGCAGCCGATGGCCAAGACGGCGAGTGCCACGAGACCGAGCGTGACGCGTGCCGGCAACCCGCGCGAATGGTGCGCATAGAGTGCCGCGCCGAGCGCGAACCACGGGCTCCACTGGGTCATCCACAGGGTCTTGATCGCGCTCGGCCAGCGCAGCCCGAGCTGCTCCGACAGATTCGCCGCGAGGCTGACCGCGCAGGCCGCAGCGATCGCGAGCGCGGGCCGTCTCAAGGCGCCCAGCCGCCACAGCAGCAGCACCCACGCATAGAACATCAGCTCGATGCCCAACGACCAGTAGGCGCCATCGATCGACGCCACCCCGAACTGGTTCGGGACCATCGTCAGATTCACAGCGATGTCGAAGGCCGAGCGCTCGTAGCCGGGCATCTGGACGGCGCGCAGCGTCAGCGCGGTCAGAAGCACCGCCACCCAGTACGTCGGGAACAGGCGGGAGGCCCGCGAGAAGACGAAGTCGGCCGGCGACCGGGCGCGGTCGACGGTCATCAGGATCACGAAGCCGCTGATGATGAAGAACAGCTCGACGCCGAGATGGCCCCAGGCGAGCGAGAACGGCAGCGGCTGCACGTGCACGAGCGCGGCGTCGTAGCGCGCCGTGTAGTGGAACCCCACGACGGACAGTGCCGCCACGGCCCGCAGGCCATCGAGCTGCGAGAGGCGCCCGGTATCGGTCATGCGACGAATGCTAAGGCCGGCGTGCCGGGCGAAGGTGCGTCGGAGGGTGACCCGACCGCTCAAACGGCCGGATCGTAGCGCACGTCGAGGATCTCGAGGCCGAGTCGCCCCGCTGGCGTCATCAGTGTCACGGTATCGCCCTCGCGGGCCTTGATCAGCGCCTTGGCGACCGGCGAGATCCAGCTGATGCGGCCGTGCAGCGGGTCGACCTCGTCGATGCCGACGATGGTGACCGTGCGCTCGACGCCATCCGACTGCAGGTAGTGCACCGTGGCGCCGAAGAAGACCTGCTCGTTGCCGGCCTGCTGCAGTGGATCGACGACCTCCGCACGGTCGAGGCGCCGGGTGAGGAAGCGGATCCGCCGGTCGATCTCGCGCAGCCGCTTCTTGCCGTACAGGTAGTCGCCGTTCTCCGAGCGGTCTCCGTTGGACGCCGCCCAGGACACGATGCGGACCACCTCGGGCCGGTCGACGTCCAGCAGGTGCAGCAGCTCCGCCTTCATCCGCGCATGCCCCGCGGGCGTGATGTAGTTCCGCGGCGGCGGGCCGTCGGGCTCGGGCGGCTCGAGTTCCTCGTCGTCGTCGGCATCCTCGCGCACGAACGCCTTGTTCATCGCGCGTGCGACCTGTCGTGAAGTGGTTCGCAGCGCCGACGCGGCGGGCGAAGGATGATCGATTCATGAGCACCGAGATCGACGCCCGCCGCCGCTGCGAACGCCTCCTCGCCCTCCTCGCCGAGGCGATGGAGATGGAGCGCGCCACCCATGAGCGCGCCACGCAGATCGACGCGAGTCCGCGCAGTCTCCTCAGGCCGATCCTGGAGGAGGCGCTGGTCCGTCTCGAACCGCTGCTGCGCCCGAATCCGACGCTGCCGCTGAACCGGTGGATCAGCGAGATGACCGATCTCGAGCTGCAGCTCGATGCGGCGATCGCACAGCGCGGCTGGCGCGTGCTCGCGCCCGACGCGGACGCCGGCAGCGGGCCGCGCGCCGATCACGGCTGAGCCCTCGCGCGCCTCGGCATCGCGGCTCAGCCCGCCACCGACATCTGCTCGATGAGCACCGAGCCGGTCCGGCGGGTGCCCCGCACGGTCTCGTCGGCACCGACCGCGACGATCGATCGGAACATGTCCTTCAGGTTCCCGGCGATGGTGATCTCCTCGACCGGGTACTGGATCTTCCCGCCCTCGACCCAGTAGCCGCTGGCGCCCCGCGAGTAGTCGCCGGTCACGCCGTTGACGCCCTGGCCGAGCAGTTCGGTGACGAACAGGCCCGTGCCGAGCTTGCGCAGCATCGCGCGAAGGTCGTCGCGCGGCCGGGTCTCGCGGCTCGAGAGGCGCAGGAAATGCGCGCCGCCGGCATTGCCGGTCGTGCGCATGCCGAGCTTGCGCGCCGAGTAGCTCGACAGGAACCAGCCGCCCAGCATGCCGCCGTCGACGATGCGCCGAGGCGCCGTCGCGACCCCTTCGTCGTCGAACGCGGTGCTGCCGAACTCGCCCCGGCGGTGCGGGTCCTCGTCGAGATCGAGGTGGGGGGCAAAGACCTGCGTGGCGAGCGCATCGACCA
>CAIUGQ010000319.1 GCA_903898725.1 uncultured Burkholderiales bacterium
CCGGGGCAGCCGCCGGGGCGGCGGCGGCCGGGGCCGCTGCCGGCGCCTCGGGGCTCGCATTCAGCCCCACCACGCCTGCCAGCAGCGCGATCGTCACCGACAGGGCAACGGCGATGCCGAGGATCCAGCCGATGAGGGTGTTGTCGCTATCGTCGTCCATGATGGTCTTTCCTGAGGCGCCCCGCAGGCCGCGGATACAAAGCCTTCGATTATAGCCGCGCCGGCCCGACGACGACCGGCTCGGGCTCCAGCTCGACCCCGAAGCGCGCATGAACCGAGTCCCGGATGCGGCGGGCGAGCGCCAGCAGCGCCGGACCGCCCGCATGTCCGTGGTTGACCAGCACCAGCGCGTGGGCGGCATGCACGCCGGCATCGCCGTCCCGATGGCCCTTCCAGCCGCAGCGATCGATCATCCACGCGGCCGACAGCTTGACCTGTCCGCCCGCGGGCCAGGCGGGCAGGCCCGGTTCGCGGGCTGCCAGCGCCTGCGCCAGCGCCGGTTCGACCAGCGGGTTCTTGAAGAAGCTCCCCGCGTTGCCGAGCACGGCCGGGTCGGGCAGCCGCCGGCGTCGGATCGCGCTGACGGCATCGGCGACGTCGACCGCGGTGGGGGCCGTGCAGCCGGCGCGCGCGAGCTCGTCCCGGATCTCGCCGTAGTCCAGCCGCGGCAGCGGGCGACGCGACAGCCGGTAGCGGACCGCCGTCACCAGCCAGCGGTCACCGCCGGGGCGCTTGAAGACGCTGTCGCGATAGCCGAACGCGCAGTCCGCCGCGTCGAAGCGGCGGGCCGTGCCGGTGAGCAGGTCCGTCGCGTCGAGCGAGTCGAAGGTCTCGCGCTGCTCGACGCCGTAGGCGCCGATGTTCTGGATGGGCGCGGCGCCGACCGTGCCGGGGATCAGCGCGAGGTTCTCGAGGCCCCACGCGCCCTGCGCGAGGCTCCAGCGCACCAGCCCGTCCCAGGACTCGCCGGCCCCGGCCTCGATCAGCACCGAGGCGTCGTCGCCAGCCAGCACACGGCGACCCGCCAGGGCGACCTGGATCACCGGGCGGTCGATGTCGCCGGTGATCAGCAGGTTGCTGCCGCCGCCGAGCACGAGCGGGTCCGCCACCGGGTCCGCGCGCAGCGCGGCCAGCAGCCCGGGCAGGTCGTCGAGGGCCTCGAGACGCCAGAGCACGCGGGCCCGGGCCTCGATGCCGAAGGTGTTCAGGGCACCCAGCGGCGCGTCGGCGATGCGCACGGCCGCCACGGCTCAGCTCGGCAGGTAGGCGAGCCGCACGTAGATCGGCGCGTAGGCGGCCGCCTGCGTGATCTCGATCAGCGATTCCTTGGCCAGCTCGAGCAGCGCGATGAAGGTGACCACCACCACCGGCACGCCGCGGGTGGCGTCGAACATCTCCTCGAACTCGGCGAAGCGGCGGTCCTGCAGCGAACGCAGCACGATCGTCATGTGCTCGCGCACCGAGAGCTCCTCGCGGCTGATCCGGTGATGCTGGACCAGCTTGGCCCGACGCAGGATGTCCGCCCACGCGCCGCGCAGGTCGACGACGTTCACCTCGGGAAGCTGGACGTCGATCGTCTGCTCGAGCAGCACCTGCGCCCGCAGGAAGTCGCGCCCGGCCTGCGGGATGCGGTCGATCTGCAGCGCGCCGAGCTTGATGCGTTCGTACTCGAGGAGCCGACGGGCCAGCTCGGCCCGCGGATCCTCGACCTCCTCGCCGGTGTCGGCCTTGCGGACCGGCAGCAGCATCCGCGACTTGATGTCGATCAGCAGCGCGGCCATCAGCAGGTAGTCGCCGGCGAGCTCGAGGTTGTGGCGGCGGATCTCCTCGATGTAGCCGAGGTACTGGCGGGTGACCTCGGCCAGGGGGATGTCGAGGATGTTGAAGTTCTGCTTGCGGATCAGGTAGAGCAGCAGGTCCAGCGGTCCCTCGAAGCTCTCTAGGAACACCTCGAGGGCATCGGGCGGGATGTACAGGTCGTGCGGCAGCCGGTGCAGCGGCTCGCCGTGGATGCGCGCGAACACCAGATCGGCCTGCGCGCCCTGCGGGGCGGCCGGGGCCGACGCCGAGGAGGGCGTGTCGGAAGCGGGCACGGCAGGGGCGGCAGCAGGGGCGGCGGACGGGGAAACGGAAGCAGGCGGCAGCGGGTGGACCACGGCGCCGGCCTCGCCCTCGGGCATCGCCCCCGCGGGGCCCTGGGCGGGCGCCGCGGCGTCGGCACTCACGCCGTCAGGACTCGGTCTGGTACGGGTACGGCTTCTGCGGGACCTTCGCGTCGCGCCAGCGCCGCGTCTGCTCGAGGTCGATCGAGTCCTTGTCCCACCAGATCGCGCGTCCCTTCTGCTGCTCGGCGTCGAGGTACGGGCGCTCCTGCTTGAGCTGCCGCAGGAACTGGGTGATCTCGGATTCGTAGGCGGCCATGGCGACGGTCCGGCTGGGGTAAACCCTGTATTTTACGGCAACCGTTCCCAGGAGACCCTCGATGCTCGACCCGAACCGCCGTACGGCCCTGGCCGCCCTCGCGCTGGCGACGGCCGCCACGCTCGCCGGCTGCGACTACATCGCGCAGAAGAAGCTGATCGCGGGCCAGCACTCGGAGCATGACGTGCGGGCACTGATGGGCGTCCCGACGATGGTCTGGGACCGTGCCGACGGCGCCCGGGAATGGGACTACGTGCGGGCCCCGCAGGGCACCGAGACGATCCGCGTGACGATCGGTGCCGACGGCCGCTACCAGGGCATGGAGAACCTGCTGACGCAGGCGAACTTCGCGAAGACCCGCCCCGGCATGACCGGCGACGAGCTCACGCGGCTGCTGTCGAAGCCGACCCAGGTGGAGCAGTTTCCGCTCAAGCCCGAGGTGGTCTGGAGCTGGCGCTGGCAGGACGGCAACTCCAAGCGGCGCTTCAACGCCCACTTCGACCCGGCGACCGGCCGCGCGGCGCGGTTCACGATCACCGAGGATCCGCAGGAGCAGCCGGGGGCCTGAGCGGGTCCTCGCGCGGGTCTGTCGATGGGGCTGCCGACGGGTCGGCAGGCGAATCGGCAGCCGGATCGGCGGGTGCCACCCTGTGCCGTTCGCGGAGCGCGGCGAGCGCCTCGTCCATCGCCTCGAACACGTTGTGCGGCCCGATGCGCTCCAGCACGCCGGATCGGCGCAGCAGCGACATCGGCTGCTCGGTGGGTTCGGCGAGCACGAGCGTGCCGCCGCGCTTGTGCAGCTGCTCGTGCAGTGTCTCCAGCGCGTCCAGGCCGGTCGTGTCGACGTTGATCACGCGGCTCATCTCCAGCACGAGCACGTCGGGCTGCAGGCGCTTCGGATCGGCCAGCGTCTCGAGCTTGCCGACCGAGCCGAAGAACAGCGAGCCGAACAGCCGCCAGGCCTCGACGCGCGTGCCGTCGCCGAGCGTGGCGACATCGGCGGGCAGACGCACCGGATCGACCCGCGTGAGGCTCGAGATGCGCCAGATGAAGAAGAGGCTGGCCAGCACGAGCCCCACCTCGACCGCCACCGTGATGTCGAACACCACGGTCAGGCCGAAGGTGGCGAGCATGACCGTGCGGTACGGCATCGAGAAGTGTCGCAGCCGCGCGAAGGCCGACCACTCGCCCATGTTCCAGGCGACGAACAGCAGGATCGCCGCCAGCGTGGCCATCGGGATGTCGCGTGCGAGCGGCGCGAGCACGAGCACGATCGCCAGCAGCGTCGCGGCGTGCACGATGCCGGCGACCGGCGTTCGCGCCCCGGACCGGATGTTCGTCACGGTGCGGGCGATGGTGCCGGTCGCGGCGATGCCGCCGAACAGCGGTGCCGCGATGTTCGCCACGCCCTGCGCCATCAGTTCCTGGTTGGGGTCGTGGCGGTCGTCGGTCATGCCGTCGGCCACGCGCGCGCAGAGCAGCGACTCGATCGCACCCAGCAGCGCGATCGAGATCGTCGGGCCGACGAGGTTCTGCGCGATCGTCCAGTCGAACGCCGGCAGCGCGAACGGCGGCAGGCCCTGCGGGATCCCGCCGAAGCGGGTGCCGATGGTGTCGACCTGCAGGCCGAAGAGCGCGACCGCGGCGATGCCCAGCACGAGCACCGCGATCGTCCCCGGCACGCGCGCCATCGCGCGCCGCCAGCGGGCGTGGTTCGGCCGGTACGACTTGGGCCACAGCACGATCGTCGCGAGCGACACCACCCCGAGCGACAGTGCCGCCCAGTTGACGGTCGAGAGGTGCGCCCCCAGCGTGCCGAGCTGCGAGAAGAAGTTGGCCGGCATCTTCGGGATCGACAGCCCGAGGAAGTCCTTGAGCTGCTGCATCGCGATGATCACCGCGATGCCGTTGGTGAAGCCGGTGACGATCGACACCGGGATGTAGCGGATGAGCTGACCCATCCGCAGCGCGCCCATCGCGAACAGCAGCACGCCGGCCATCATCGTCGCGATCAGCAGGTTGGCGACGCCGTAGCGCTCGACGATCGCGTACAGCAGCGCGACGAACGCGCCGGCCGGGCCACCGATCTGCACCCGCGAGCCGCCGAGGGCGGAGATCAGGAAGCCCGCGATGATGGCGGTGAAGATGCCGGCCTCGGGCTTGACGCCGCTGGCGATGCCGAAGGCCATCGCCAGCGGCAGCGCGACCACGCCGACGGTGATGCCGGCCGACAGGTCCGCGGTGAAGTCCTCGCGCCGGTAGCCCTGCAGCGCATCGACGAGGCGGGGGCGGAAGACCGGCAGCTTCATGGGGTGGGCGCGGGCGTCACGGGCGTCGGGCAGCCTCGTCCGGGTGGAGGTGCCGCGACATCGTGAGCGGCGGGGCGGTGAGGGGATTGTGCGACGAGAGTGTCACCGTGTCGTCGCGTTCGAAGCCGATTCCGGCCCAGAAGCCGATCAGGCGCGGCTGGTCGACGCGCACGCCGAGCTGCAGTCGCCGGATGCCCGCCGCGCGCGCCGCGTGCTCGAGCGCCTCGGCCAGACGCACGCCCAGGCCATGCCCGCGGGCCTCGCGCAGCAGGCCCATGCGCTTGATCTCCCACGACGGCTCGGCGTGCACCACCGGGACGAACCGCACCGAGCCCACCGGCTCGCCGTCGAGCCGGGCCACGAACGCTCCGCCGCCCTGCGCGAACAGGGCCTCGACGGTGGCGACTGTCTCGCGGTAGGCCGTCGAGTTCGCGGCCACGGTGCCGTGCCAGGCCCGCTGCGTCAGTGCATGAACCAGTGCGGCGTCGGCCGCTGTGGCCGCGCTCACCGTGACGCGGCCGTCCATCGTTCAGCGCACCTTCATGCCGGGCTGGGCACCGTCCTGTGGATCGAGCAGGAAGACGCCGCCGCCGTCGTCCGGGAACGACGCGGCCAGCACCATGCCCTCGGACAGGCCGAACTTCATCTTGCGCGGCGCGAGGTTGACGACCATCACCGTCAGGCGACCGGCGAGCGACTCCGGCGCGTGCCACTTGCGGATGCCGGAGAACACCGTGCGCAGCCGGCCTTCGCCGGCGTCGAGCACGAGCCTGAGCAGCTTGTCCGATCCCTCGACCGTCTCGGCCGAGACGATCCGCGCGATCCGCAGGTCGACCTTCGCGAACTCGTCGATCGAGATCGTGCCCTCGGGCGCGGGCGGGGCGGGGGCCTTCGTGCCGGCGCCTTTCGTCGAGGACCCGGCCGCGGCCGCTGCTGCCGCCGCCGGTGCGGGGGCGGCGTCGGCCGCCGCGCTCGCGGGGCCCTCGAACAGCGCCACGAGCTGCTTCGGGTCGACCCGAGTCATCAGGTGCTGGTAGGCCTCGATCCGGTGCCCCTCGGGGAGCGGTTGCGCGAGCGCCGCCCAGTCGAGCGACGGCAGGTTCATGAAGCCGCGCACCCGCTCGGCCATCGCGGGCAGCACCGGCGTCAGCAGCAGCACGAGGTCTCGGAACGCCCGCAGCGCCGTGGAGCAGCAGCGGTGCAGTTCGGCCGCGCGCGCCGGGTCCTTCGCGAGGTCCCAGGGCTTCTCCGCATCGACCTGCTGGTTCACGGCGTCGGCGAACTGCATGATCTCGCGCAGTGCCTTGCCGAACTCGCGCTGCTCGTAGAGCGCCGCGACCGCCTCGGGGCCGGCCCACGGTCGGGCGAAGCCTTCGTGCGCGCCGTGGTCGACCGCGGCCAGGCGCCCGTCGAAGCGCTTGACCAGGAAGCCCGCGCAGCGGCTCGCGATGTTCACCAGCTTGCCGACCAGGTCCGAGTTCACCCGCGCGACGAAGTCCTCGGGGTTGAAGTCGATGTCCTCGACGCGTGCGTTGAGCTTGGCTGCGAGGTAGTAGCGCAGCCACTCCGGGTTCATGCCGAGCTCGAGGTAGCGCAGCGGCGACAGCCCGGTACCGCGCGACTTGCTCATCTTCTCGCCCGAGACGGTGATGAAGCCGTGCACGTTCACCCGGTCGGGCACCTTGTAGCCGGCGAACTTCAGCATCGCCGGCCAGAAGAGCGTGTGGAAGTAGATGATGTCCTTGCCGATGAAGTGCACCTGCTCCACGTCGGCGTCGGGTGCGACGAAGGATGCGAAGTCGAGGCCACGCTTGGCGCAGTTCGCCTTCAGCGACGCGAGGTAGCCGACGGGCGCGTCGAGCCACACGTAGAAGTACTTGCCGGGTGCGTCCGGGATCGGAATGCCGAAGTACGGCTCGTCGCGGGAGATGTCCCAGTCGGCGAGGCCGCCGGTCTTCACGCCCGTCTCGTCGGTCGAGCCTTCCAGCCACTCGCGCGCCTTGTTGGCCACCTCGGGCTGCAGCCGCCCCTCCAGCGCCCAGCCCCTGAGGAACTCGACGCAGCGCGGGTCGGACAGCGAGAAGAAGTAGTGCTCGGACTGCCGCATCACCGGGGTCGCGCCGGTGATCGTCGAATACGGGTTCTTCAGCTCGGTGGGCGCGTAGACCGCGCCGCAGACCTCGCAGGAGTCGCCGTACTGGTCCTTCGCGCCGCAGTTCGGGCATTCGCCCTTGATGTAGCGATCGGGCAGGAACATGCCCTTCACCGGATCGTAGAACTGCTCGATCGTGCGGGTGGAGATCAGTCCGGCCGCGCGCAGCTTCAGGTAGATGTCCTGCGACAGCTCGACGTTCTCGGCCGAGTCGGTGGAGTGCCAGTGGTCGAACGAGACATGGAAGCCGTCGAGGTACTGCGGGCGTTCGGCGGCGATCCGGGCGACCAGCTGCTGCGGCGTGATGCCCTCGGACTCGGCCTTGAGCATGATCGGCGCGCCGTGCGCGTCGTCGGCGCAGACGAAGTGCACCTCATGGCCCTGCATGCGCTGGAACCGCACCCAGATGTCGGCCTGGATGTATTCCATGATGTGGCCGATGTGGAACGATCCATTGGCGTAGGGCAGGGCGGTGGTGACGAAGAGGCGCCGGGGCATGGGGGACTCGCGAAGCCGGGCGAAACCGGCGAGAAGCCGGATCTTAGCGCGGCGGCATCCGCCCTCGGCCGCGGGCCGGGCCGCCCGGACGCGGCGGCGGCAGCGTCGGCCGCGCCGGCGGGCGGGGCATCCCATTTCGGATAGACTCCGTCCCCGGTCCGTGGCGGCTGCCGCGAACGTCCCCCCGCAGCGATCCTGGAGTGAGCATGGCCGTCACGGTCGAGCAAGTGAGCGCGGCGCTGGCCGGCGTCGTCGATCCCAACACCGGTCGCGACCTGGTCGCGTCGAAATCGGCGCGCAACCTGCGTGTCGACGGCGGGCATGTCAGCGTCGACATCGAGCTCGGCTATCCGGCGAAGTCGCAGATCGACCCGATCCGCCGCGCGGCGGTCGACGCGATCCGCGCGCTGCCCGGCGTCGAGAACGTCAGTGCCAACGTGTTCCAGAAGATCGTGGCGCACACGGCCCAGCGCGGCGTGAAGCTGCTGCCCGGCGTGAAGAACATCATCGCGGTCGCCTCGGGCAAGGGCGGCGTCGGCAAGAGCACCACCGCGGTCAACCTCGCGCTGGCGCTGGTCGCCGAGGGCGCGCAGGTCGGCATGCTCGACGCCGACATCTACGGCCCGTCGCAGCCCCAGATGCTCGGCATCTCGGGCAAGCCCGAGAGCGTCGACGGCAAGACCCTCGAGCCGATGGAAGGGCACGGCATCCAGGCCAGTTCGATCGGCTTCCTGATCGACACCGACACGCCGATGGTCTGGCGCGGTCCGATGGTCACCCAGGCGCTCGAGCAGCTGCTGCGCGAGACGAACTGGCGCGACCTCGACTACCTGATCGTCGACATGCCGCCCGGCACTGGCGACATCCAGCTCACACTGAGCCAGCGCGTGCCGATCACCGGCGTGATCATCGTCACGACGCCGCAGGACATCGCGTTGCTCGACGCCAAGAAGGGTTTGACCATGTTCGAGAAGGTCGGCGTGCCGATCCTCGGTCTGGTCGAGAACATGGCGGTCTACTGCTGCCCGAACTGCGGTCATACCGAGCACATCTTCGGCGCCGATGGGGGCAAGAAGATGGCCGAGCAGTACAAGCTCGACTA
>CAIUGQ010000320.1 GCA_903898725.1 uncultured Burkholderiales bacterium
CCCGCCCACGGTCGCTGCGGTTCACAGAACCGCTCCCGGATGCCCAGGACAGGCATGAGCGCGCGGTAGAAGGCGAGCGCGCGGTCGAAGTCGGCGACGCCGATGAAGACGTGGGAGAGCATGGACGGGGCTCGTCGTCGATGAGTCGCAGGACGCCTATCGTTTCACGGCCCGGCCGCCCGGGCCCCGCGTCCGCGCGCGTTGTCCTGCAGGCGCGCCGCGACGACCTTGCCCACGAGCTCGTACGGAATCGGTTCGTCGAGCGGGAACTTCAGGTTCCCCTTCGGCCCCGCGTAGCGCGCGAGCTGTGGCCTCAGCGCAGCGTCGGCCACCGGCGGGTAGACGCCGATGTGCTGCTTGAAGGCGGCGAAATAGACGAGCACCCCGTCCTGGAACAGCGCGGGCATGCCGTAGCTGATCCGCTCCTCGGCCTGCGGCGCGGCCTCGCGCGCGACCTGCCGGATCCGCTCGAGGATCAGGCGGATCTCGGGCGGGAACGCGGCGATGTAGGCGTCGACGGTGGCAGGAGGATGGGGAGTGCTCATCCGCTCGGCGTTCCCGCGGGAACGTGTAGGGCGATGCCGGGAGTGTACGCACGCAGGTCGGCCCGAGCCCGATCGGGCACCATGCAGGCCGAGGAGCTTCCCGAGGCCGTCCGATGAGCATCGAGCTGTGGTTGCTGTACCTGGTGGCGTCCGTCGGCCTGTCGCTGACGCCCGGCCCCAACGGCCTGCTGGCGCTGACCCACGGCGCGTGCTTCGGCCTGCGTCGCAGCGTGGGCACCGTGCTCGGTGGCGCGGCCGGGTTCCTGCTGCTGATCGCCGCGTCGCTGGTCGGTCTGGGCGCCCTGCTGGCCGCCTCGGAGCAGGCGTTCACCGTCGCCAAGTGGATCGGCGCGGCCTACCTGGTGTACCTGGGCATCAAGGTGTGGCGCTCGCCGGCCGCGATCGTCGCGGTCGAAGCGGGCGCGGCGGAGGCGGGCGGCGCGCGGCCCTCGGACCTGTTCAGACAGGGCTTCCTGGTCGCGGTCTCCAACCCCAAGGCCCTGGTCTTCTTCGCGGCCTTCCTGCCACAGTTCATCGTCCCCGGCCTGCCCTACTGGCTGCAGCTCGCCGTGCTGGGCGGCACCTTCGTCGTGGTCGAGATCCTGTACGAGCTGATGCTCGCGGGCCTGGCGCAGCGCATCGCGCCCTGGCTGACGCGGCACGGGCGTCTGTTCAACCGAATCGCGGGCGGCACCTTCGTCGGGATGGGGGTGGTGCTGGCGGGGGCGCATCGGTAGGCGGGGCGAGCGGCCCGCGGCGCGCTGCCACCCGCTGCACGCTCAGCGCTGGAACACCAGCGTGCCCTGGTCCTCCGTCCCGACCCAGGTCATCCGGTTCCCGGACACGCTCACCTTGTACGACTGCCCGACCGCGAAGTCCGTGGCCGAGACGGTGATCGTATCGCCCACCACCCGCCACTTCGTCTGCGAATAGAGCTTCTGCTGCATCGACTTGTACCTCGCCTCGCAGTCGCTGCCGGACGCATCCAGCCGGTACGTGCCGTCGGCATTCACGTTGTAGCGGATCTTGGCCGCGCAGGGCCGCTGCTGCAGCAGGGCGGCCTGGGTGTCGAAGGTGGTCCCGTTCATCGACGCGGTGTGGGCGACCTTGCTCCAGGAGCCGATCACCGCACTCGAGAGGTCGGCTGCGATCGCACCCGCCGTGAACAGCACGCCGGACACGAAGGCGGCAGTGCGCGCGAGTTGCAGCGCGCGGCGATGGGAAGCGGCGATGGCGGTCATGGGGTCCCTTGGGGGCGGTGCCGCGCCGCGAGGCGCGCGGCGGCACCGACACATCGTGCCGCGAGAACCGATGAGCGACAATCGACCTCATGCCTGTCGCCCAGCTCCGCGCCGACTTCACCCTCCGCGAAGTCGTCCCCCCGCCCGCCCCCGATGCCTGGGTCCCCTCGCCCCTGCCCGGCGTCGACCGCCACATGCTCGACCGCCTCGGTGACGAGGTCGCCCGGGCGACCTCGGTGGTGCGCTACGCGCCCGGCTCGTTCTTCGACCGTCACGTCCACGGCGGCGGCGAGGAGTTCCTGGTGCTGGCGGGCACGTTCTCGGACGAGCACGGTGACTGTCCGGCGGGGTTCTACGTGCGCAACCCGCCGGGCACCTCGCACGTGCCGTTCTCGAAGGACGGCTGCACGATCCTGGTGAAGCTCTGGCAGTTCTGCGAGGGCGACACCGAGCCGGTGCGCATCGACACACGTGCGACGCCGTGGCAGCCGGGTCGGGTGGCGGGGCTGTCCGTGATGCCGCTGCACTCGCACGAGGGCATCGACACCGCGCTGGTGCGGTGGGCGCCGCACACGAGGTTCCAGACGCACGCGCATCCGGGGGGCGAGGAGATCTACGTGCTGGACGGGGTGTTCCACGACGAGCACGGTGCGTATCCCGCCGGCACCTGGCTGCGCAGCCCGCGCTGGAGCACGCACACGCCGTTCACCGGCGCCGAGGGCGCGACGATCCTGGTGAAGGTGGGGCACCTGGGTGCCCCGATGCTGCAGCCGCCCGCGGCGAACGTCTGACGTGCCGGGCCGCGGGCTGGCCCGGGCCGCGACTCAGGCCACAACTCAGGCCTCGACCTTCACGCCCTTCCAGAACGCGACGCGGTCCTTGACCTGCTCGGCACCGGACTTGGGGGTGGGGTAGTACCAGACGGCGTCGGGGTTCTTCTGCCCGCCCACCTCGAGCGTGTAGTAGCTCGCGACGCCCTTCCAGTGGCAGGTGGTGTGGGTGGCGCTGTCGACGACGTACTGGCGGTTCAGCGCGGCGGCGGGGAAGTAGGCGTTGCCCTCGACCGTGACGATGTCGTCGCTCTCGGCGATCACGGTTCCGTTCCAGGTGGCTTTCATCGACGCGTCCTTCGGTTGCTCGGGGGACCAGCATGCAGCGGTTCGCCCGGCCCGCCAAGCACGGCCCTACCGGTCGAAGACGACCTCGGCGGCAGTCACGGCGACCGCCCGGACGCCGAAGCTCGTGATGTTCGTCAGCGTGGCGGTGTGATGGCGCGTGATCAGCGCGGCGGGCAGCACGCCGTTGTCGAACGTGGTGTGGCCATCGGCGATCAGCTGCACCGGGTAGCCGAGCGCCAGCGCCCGGCGCGTGGTGGTGTCGACGCAGAAGTCGCTCTGCATGCCGCACACGGCCAGGCGCGTGATGCCGAGGCGCTCGAGCACGGCGGCGAGCTCGGTCCGGTGGAACGAATCGGTGGCGGTCTTGCGCACGAAGACGTCGTCCGGCCGGACCTCGAGGCCACGGGCGAGCTGCCAGCCCTCGCCGCCGTGGCGGAAGTCACCGTCGGCCGTCTCGTGCTGCACGAACACGACCGGTGCGCCTGCGGCGCGCGCGCGGGCCGCCACCGCGTTGATCCGCTCGATCACGCGGTCGGGCTCGAAGGTGGCGGACTCGCCCTCGCACAGCGCGCGCTGCACGTCGATCACCAGGAGCGCGACGCCCATGCCCATGCCTCCGCTATCCGCGCAGCAGCGCTGTCGCGCCCACCGCCAGCAGCGCCGCGCCGAGCCACGCACCGGCGCGCTTGAGCAGGGCGGTATCGAGCACGCGCGGGTCGGCCGGCCGGGTGCGCTTGAACCCGACGACGAAGGCGTGCGCGGGCAGCGCGACCAGCAGCGCGGTGCCGACGACCAGACCGATGTCGAAGGTGGACGCGGGGTCGTGGAAACGCGCGTACATGATCGGCCAGGCGATGGCCGAGAAGACGCCGGCCGCCGCGGCGGTGACGGGGGTGGGGACGATGTTCATGCGGGGGGCGTCTCCCGGTGTCGTGGCGCGCGCCGGCGCGGGCGGGGCCGAAAAGCCCGGATGATACGTGCGACCGCCCTCAGCGCCGGACCAGGGTCACGTAGGTCAGCAGCATCACCACCGACAGCACGATGCCGGGCACGATCAGCAGGACGTGCGCCATCACGCTGTCCACGAGGAAGCTCGCGAAGAACCCGGTGACGGCGGGCGCCGCGGCGGTGAGGATGCGATCCGGGTCGGCGCCGACGGCCTTGCCGCACTTCGTGCAGTCGGTGGTGCCGCGTGGCCCCAGGAACAGGCGGCTCAGGGTGGAGATGCCGGGCTGGCGGCAGTGGGGACAGGCGTGCATGGGATCCTCAGCGGGCGGCGACGCTGCGCCGCAGGTCATCGAACGACGCGAGCCGACCGAGGATCGCGCTGGCGGCGACGGTGGGCGGGCTGGCGAGCCAGACGCTGCCCGGGCCGGAGCGCCCGGGAAAGTTGCGGTTGATCGCGCTCACCGTGACCTGCCCGGCATCGGTGGACGAACCGGGCCCGCAGTTGGCGCAGGCGCCGCACGCGGGCCGCAGCAGCTCGGCGCCCACGGCCTCGAACGCCGCGAGGTAGCCGCGCTCGATGCAGTAGGCGCGGACATCCTCGGTGCCGTACTGCAGGTACAGCGACACGCCGTCGGCGACCCGCAGGCCCTGCCCGGCGGCCCAGGCGAGGACCGCGTGATAGTGGTCGAAGTCCTCGCGCTTGCCGGCGGTGCAGCTGCCGCCGTAGGCGATGTCGATGTGTACCGGCGCCTCGAGCGCCGCGAGCGGCAGGCCCAGGCCGGGGTCGCCGGGACGCGCGACCATCGGCGAGAGCGCGCTGCAGTCGACGCGCAGCACGCCGGCGTAGCGGGCACCGGGGTCGCTTCGCATCCACGGCGCGAGCGTCACGTCGACGCCGCGGCGGGCCTTCACGAAGCGCACCGTCTCGGCGTCGGGCTCGACGATGCCGGTGAAGCCGCCGAGCTCGGCGACCATGTTGGTGAGCGTGGCGCGTTCGTCGGTGGCCATCGCGCGCACGGCACTGCCGGCGAACTCGAAGACGCGGCCCACGCCCGCACCGGCGCGGATCGAGGCATCGGCGAGCAGGTGCAGCACCGCGTCCTTCGCGGTGACGCCGGCGGGCAGCACGCCGTCGAGCTCGACCCGCAGCACCTCGGGCATCGTCAGGCGCACCGCGCCGGTGACGAAGGCGTTCGCCATGTCGGTCGTGCCCACGCCGAACGCGACGCAGCCGAGCGCGCCGCTGTGCGGCGTGTGCGAGTCGGTGCCGACGACGAGCTGGCCGGGCAGCGCGTAGCGCTCGGCGACCATTGCGTGCGAGATGCCCTCGGACCCCTGGTTGGCGGGGTCGCCGGCCTCGAGCGCCTCGACGTAGCCGTGATGCGCGATGCCGAAGCGCTCGACGAAGCGGCGATGCGCGCGCGACAGGCCGGCCACCGCGGGCACCAGCCCCTGCGAGACATGCACCGGGCTGCGGTGCACGTAGGACAGGTGGTCCTCGAAGGCGACGATGCTGTGCGGCTCGTGGAGCACCAGCGCCTCGCCGTGGCGCTCGTCGAGCAGCCACGCGGCCATGCCGGTGTAGTACTCGTGGATGAATCGCAGGTCGGCGCGCACGAAGCCGCCTTCGCCCGGCTCGAGCCGCGCGCCGGTGTCGGCGGTGCGCAGCGCGTGCCGCCGCACGATCTTCTCGAAGAGCGTCAGCGGGCCGTCCTCGCCTTCGCGCCGGGCGGCCGCGGGCACCAGGCCGCGCAGCCGTGCCTCGCCGTACGCGAGCAGGCCGCCGGCCCGCAGGATCGCGGCGGCGAGCGCATCGCGCCCCTGCAGGAGCTCGTCGAGCGGGATGGCCTCGCCGTCGGCGATGCGCTCGGCGAGGCCGAGGTCGGTCGTGGTCAGCAGGCCGACGTTGTCGGCGTTCTGACGGTAGATCCGCTCGAAGCTCTCGGCGATGACGAGCCGCACCCCGGCGGCCCGTTCGGCGACCGGGCTGTGCTCGCGCGAGCTGCCCTTGCCGTAGCGACGGCCCGCGACCACCACCTCGATGCCGGCGTCGCGGATCGCGTCGCGGCCGATGGGCCGCTCGCCGCCAGCGGTGAAGCCGGTGTACGGGTGGCGGCCGAGCGTGGCATCGAAGTGCACCATGCTCGGCAGCGGCGTGATCTCGTCGGTGGAGATCTCGTCGCGCATCGGGCCCGCCTCGGCGGCGGACAGCCGCGTGCCGGCGAGCTGCGCACGCACGCGCCCGGGGTCCTGCGACAGCCGCAGGATCCGCGGCGAGAAGCGCAGCGCGCTCACCTCAGCCGGCTCACTGCGCCTCGAGCCCGATCTTCTTCGACACCGCCGCATAGCGCGCGAGCTCCGAGCGCACGTGCTTCTGCGCGTACTCGACGGTGCTCACGTTGATCACGTTGCCCTGCTTGTCCATGATCTCGCGGGTCTCGGGCGCGGCGAGCGCGGCGGCCACGGCGTCGCGGATGCGCTGCACCTCGGCGGGCGCCATGCCCTTCGGGCCGAGCACGCCGAACCACGCCTCGACCTGGTACTTGCCGAGGCCCTGCTCGACGAAGGTCGGGATCTCGGGCGCGGCGGCGAGCCGCTTCTCGGTCACGACGCCGAGGGCGCGCAGCGCGCCGGTCTTCAGGTGGCCCTGCGCGCTCGGCAGCGCGACCACGCCCCAGTCGACGTGGCCGCCGAGCAGGTCGGTCACCATCGGGCCCACGCCCTTGTACGGGACGTGACGGGCCTGGGCGCCGAACTCGTCGAGGAACATCGCGGCGGCCAGGTGCAGGATGGTGCCGGCACCGCTCGACGCGTAGGTCACGCCGTCGGGCTTGGCCTTCATCAGCGCGATCAGCTCGCGCGCGTCCTTGGCCGGCAGCTTCGGGTTGACCACCAGCACCAGCGGCGTGAAGCCGCAGATGGTGATCGGCGTGAAGTCGGTCGCGACGTCGAAGGGCAGCGTCTTGTGGATGCTGGGGAAGATCACGACGTTGTTCGAGACCACCGACAGCGTCGTGCCGTCGGGCGCGGCGCGGCCGAGCTGCTGCAGGCCGACGATGCCGCCGGCGCCCGGCTGGTTCTCGACGATGACGCTGGCGCCGATGGCCTTGGCGAACGCGGGCTGCATCGCGCGGGTGATCGCGTCGACGCCCGAGCCGGTGGCGTTGGGCAGGATGAACTTCACCACCTTGTCCTGCGCGCGCACGGCGAAGGGTGCCGCGGGCAGCGACAGTGCGGCGAGCGCCTGGACGGCGCGGCGGCGGGAAGGGTTCGTCTGGGTCATCGGGTCGTCTCCGGTTTCGGGTCTTCGGAAGCGGTGCGGATGGTAACCCCGATCCCCACCGCGGGTCGTTCAGGCCACCGCGCCCGCCGCGCGCAGCGCCGCGATGCGCGCATCGTCGCAGCCGATCGAGCGCAGCAGCGCATCGGTGTGGGCACCCCGCACCGGCGGATCGAGCCGCACGCCGAGGCGCGCGCCGTCCATCGCGAGCGGCAGCAGCGTCGCCTTGACCGTCTGGCCGGCCATCGGGCCGTCGGGCACGACGACGTCGGCCAGCGTGCCGGTGGCGAGCAGATGCGGGTCGTCGAACAGGTCCTCGGGCTTCCTGATCGGCGCGAACGGCAGGCCGGCGCGCTCGAAGATCCCGGCGAGCTCGGCGGCGGTGCGCGGCGCGAGCCGCTCGCGCAGCGTGGCGAGCAGCCGCGGTCGCAGCAGCACGCGCTGGTTGTTGGTGCCGAGCTCGGGGTCGGCCGCGAGGTCGGCGAAGCCGAGCACCTCGCAGAAGACCTTCCACTGCGCGTCGCTGACGGCGGCGAGGAAGATCTGCTCGCCGTCTCGCACGGTGAAGACGTCGTAGATGGCCCAGGCGCTGATGCGCTCGGGCATCGGCGCGGCCGGCACGCCGGTCATCGCGTACTGCAGCATGTGCTGGCCGACGAGGAACACGTTGTTCTCGAAGAGCGCCGACTGGACCTCCATGCCGCGGCCGGTGATGCCCCGCTGCAGCAGCGCGCCCAGCACGCCGATCGCACCGAACATGCCGCCCATGATGTCGTTGACGCTGGTGCCCGCGCGCAGCGGATCGCCAGGGCGCCCGGTCATGTAGGCCAGGCCGCCCATCATCTGCACCACCTCGTCGAGCGCGGTGCGCCGGTCGTAGGGGCCGGGCAGGAAGCCCTTGGCGCTGACGTAGATCAGGCGCGGGTTCACCGCCGACAGCGACGCGTGGTCGAGGCCGTACTTGTGCATCGTGCCGGGCTTGAAGTTCTCGATCACCACGTCGGCGGTGGCGGCGAGCTCGCGGGCGACGGCCGCGCCCTCGGCCGAGTGCAGGTCGATCTCGATGCTCAGCTTGTTCCGGTTGAACATCGGGAAGAAGCCGGCGCCGGCGCCGAGCAGCCGGCGCGTGCCCTCGCCCCCGATCGGCTCGACCTTCACGACCTCCGCCCCCAGGTCGGCGAGGACCATGCCGCAGGTCGGTCCCATGACCATGTGCGTGAACTCGACGACGCGCACGCCCTTCAGGGGCTGCGGGGCGGTGGCGCGCGGTGCGTCGTGGCGCTCGTGGGGCGGTTCGTGGGCTGTCTCGGAGGTCATCTCGGGTACGGGTCTCGTTCAGGCCGCTGCGTGCGGCCGCATCGTCTTCGGCAGGCCGGCGCGCCAGATCGCGCCGTGCAGCGGCTCGCCGTCGAGCCAGCCGGCGATCCGCCCGCGCAGCGCCATCAGCGCGTCGAAGTCCAGGCCAGTGGGCACGCCCATGCTGGCGAACAGGTAGGCGAGGTCTTCGGTGGCGACGTTGCCGCTCGCGCCGGGGGCGTGCGGGCAGCCGCCGATGCCACCGACGCAGCCGTCGAAGGCGCGCACGCCGACCGACCAGGCGGCATAGGCGTTGGCCGAACCGAGGCCGCGGGTATCGTGGAGATGCGCGCCCGCGAGCCGGTCGCCGGCGACGCGGCGAACCGCCTCGAAGACGCGCGCGACCGCAGCGGGGTCGGCGTAGCCCACCGTGTCGGCGAGCGACACGCGGTCGATGCCGAGGTCGAGCACGGCCTGCACCAGCGCGACCACCTCGTCGGGCGGCACGTCGCCCTGCAGCGTGCAGCCGAAGGCGGTGCTGATGCCGGCCTCGATGACGCACCGCGAGCCGGCCGAGTCGCGCGCGGCGCGGATGGCCCCCAGCTCGCGGACCACGTCCTCGATCGGCTTGCGCAGGTTCGCGAGGCTGTGCGCGCGGCTCGCCGACAGCGGCAGGACCATCGTGTGTGCGCCCGACTCGAGCGCGCGCTCGGCGCCCCGCAGGTTCGGCACCAGCACGGTGACGTCGAGCCCGGGCAGCGTGCGCCCGAAGGCCACCAGTTCGGCGGTGTCGGCCAGCTGCGGCAGCAGCCGCGGCGGCACGAACGAGCCGACCTCGACCGCGCGCAGGCCCGCGCCGTGCAGGCCGCGCAGCCACTCGCGCTTGACCTCGGTGGGAACGCTGCGGGCGATCGACTGCAGGCCGTCGCGCAGGCTGGTGTCGCGGATCAGGACCGGCTCGGCGTGCGGGGCCGGATTCACGGCCGGGTTCATGGGCGGCGGCCCGAGCGGGCGTGGGGAGGCGGGGTGGCGGGGTGCATCCGTCGGACTCTAGCCGTTCCGGAAGCGTCGCTGAAGTGCTATCCGGACAGGGGTCGCGTTCCGATCGGGAACGGCACAATGCGGGGTCCGGCGCGCGCCCGGGGGTCGGTCATCCGGTCCGTCGCGCGCCTCGTCACCGGGTGCCCAGGTCATGAGCCGTCTCGTCGATCCCGTCACGCTGCGCCTGTTCGTCGCCGTCTGCGAGGAGGGCAGCATCGCCCGCGCCGCCGCCCGCGAGGCGCTGGTCGCCTCGGCCGTCAGCAAGCGGATCGGCGCGATCGAAGCCCGGCTCGGCACACCGCTGCTGGTGCGCGGGCGGCGCGGCATCGAGCCCACGCCGGCCGGCCACGCGCTGCTGCGGCAGGCGCGCGAGGTGCTCGGCGCGATCGGGCGGCTCGAGGCCGAGATCGAGGGCTTCGCCGGCGGCGTGCAGGGCAGCGTGCGCGTGGCGGCGAGCGTCTCGGCGCTGGCCGAGGACCTGCCCGACGACGTCGCCGCCTTCCTTGCCGCGCACCCGGCGCTGCGGGTGTCGCTCGACGAGCGGCCGAGCGAGCACGTGGTGCGCGACGTGCGCACCGGCAGCGCCGAGCTGGGCGTGGCCTGGGACGCGGTGGACGCACGGGGGCTGCACGCCACGCCCTATCGGCGCGACCACCTGCAGCTGATCGTCCCGCCCTCGCATCCGCTCGCCGGGCGCGAGCGCGTGACCTTCGCCGACACGCTCGACCATCCATCGGTGGCACTCGCGGGGGCCGGACTGGTCGGACGGATCATGCAGCGCGAGGCCGCCCTGCTCGGCCGCAGCCTGGTGCACCGGATGCAGGTCTCGAGCCTCGACGCCTGCCTGCGCATCGTGGCTGCGGGAATGGGGCTGGCGATCCTGCCGGCGGAGTCGGCGGCGGTGCAGGTGGCGGCGCAGCGGCTGGTGATGCGTCCGCTCGATGCGCACTGGGCCGAGCGGCGCTTCGTCGTGCTGTCGCGCGAAGCGGCCACCCTGCCGACGGCGGCGCGGCGGCTGCTCGAGCACCTCGGGGGCCGCGCGCGCGAGGCGTGAGCGGCGGGCCGGCCGCTCAGCGCCCCGGGATCCAGTTCGTCCCGGCCAGCGGCACGCCCGCCATCGCCGCCGCCTCCACCGTCAGCGCGACCAGGTCCTCACGCTCGAG
>CAIUGQ010000321.1 GCA_903898725.1 uncultured Burkholderiales bacterium
AGCCGTGGAGAAACCGTAGCGAGCAGGCCCGAGCCGGTGCCGAGGAGCGCAGCCGTACGCGAGTACGGCGAGCACCACAGGCGCCGGCTCGGGACGCGCAGTAGGTTTATCCACGGCTTCTAGCCGAACATGCCTTGGAGGTACCAGCCCGCGTCATCGTCGCGGCTGCGGGTGCGGAAGATCCAGACCCAGCCGGCCGACTCGTCCTCGGCGATGAAGTAGTCGCGCTGCACCAGCCCGTCGTCCCACCAGCCGGTCTCGATGCGTTCGGGCCCGGCCAGCAGCGTCAGCGGACCGCGCCACCAGGGCCGCTGGTCGCGCTCGGACAGCGGCACCGGCTCGGGCAGCAGCCACAGCGGGCGCGGCAGGCCCGGCAGCGGGACATCGGGGCCGCGCACGGCGCGGTCCTCGACCGGCTCGACGCGGTAGGCGGCTTCGGGCCGGTGATCGGCCGCGAGCATCAGCCGCTGCACCTGGTCGCGGCCCAGGCGCGCCTGCAGCCGCTCGACCAGGCGTCCGAGTCCCTCGGCATCGGTGCCGGCCGCAGGGAACAGCTCGCCGTGCGTGCCCGGCAGCCGGACCGTGTGCGTGCACTCGAGCCGCAGCGTGTGCACCGGTGCCGGCAGCTCGAGCACCGCGAGGCGCTCGCGCAGCACGCCGATCCAGCGCGCAGGGTCGCGGCTGGGCTGCGCGAGCCGCAGCACGAGCCGGGTCGGCGGACAGGCGTGGCGCCCGCTGTCGTGCTCGCCGACCAGCACCGCTTCGCGGGCCGCCGACTGCCGGGCCGCGAGCCAGCCGGCGAGCTGCAGCAGCATCCGGTGCGAGGCGAACAGCAGCGCCTCCGCATGCTCGATCTGCGCGAGCAGCTCCAGGCGCAGCGTGAAGCTCGCCCGCGCCTCGAACCAGCGACGCGGCTCGGCCCGTCGCCCGAGTGCGGCATCGACCTGGTCGAGCAGGGCAGGGCCCCAGCGACGCGCGAGCCCTGCGCGCGGCAGCCGGGCCAGGTCGGCGAAGCGCCGCACGCCGATCGCGGCGAGTGCCTCGGCATGGGGCGCGGCCGTCTCGAGCAGCGTGACCGGCAGCGGCGCGAGCCCGGCGGCGAGCAGCGACTCGTGCTCGATGCGCGCCCCGTCCTGCCAGCGCGCGAGCATCCAGGCGGCGGTTGCGGTCGGGGCGGTCGCGAGCCGAAGCCCGAAGCCCAGGGCGGCGAGACCGTCGCGGATGCGCGCCTCGATGCGCTCGCGCCCGCCGAACAGCCGCAGGCTCGCGCCGATCTCGAGCAGCACGCCGTCGGGGGGCTGCAGGGCGACCCCGGGCGTGAACTGCAGCAGCCAGTCCGCGACCTGCGCGAGCGCCTCGGCATCCTCGGTCGGGTCGTGCTCGACGATGCGCAGCGTCGAGGCCAGGGCAAGCGCGGTCGCCCGGCGCACGCCGGGCCGCACGCCGAGCACCTCGGCCGCCGGGTTCGACTGCAGCACCTCGAGCCGGTCGCAGATGGCGAGCGGTCCGTCATCGGCGTCGTCATGGGCTCGCCGCACGCGATCGAGGGCGAGCCGGTGACAGTGCACGGCGATCCACAGCATGGCGGGCGCCTCAGTGGCGCGAGGGCTCGGGCTCGGACGGGGGCGCAGCGACCGACAGACCCGCGTCGGCCGGCAGCAGCACGTGGGCGGTGCCGAACCCGATCGGCACCGGGCCGGGTGCCTCGGGTGTCGTGTCGAGGGTGTCGGACAGCGCCACCGGCAGCGGCGCATCGGACTGCGGGCGGCCGGACGGCGCGGTGCGGCCCGGGCGTGTCGTGGCGGGCGGCTGCGGCAGATCGAGCAGCAGCGGCTGCGCGAGCACCGGACCGCGGCGCTTGAGCAGCTGCACCGACAGTCGCTGTCCGGGACGCGGCAGCAGCAGCAGCCGCAGCGGCGCGGGCGAGGACTCGAACTGCGCAGGCAACGGCCGGAACAGGAAGACCGGTCCGCGCGTGCCCTGCGCGGCGAGCTGCATCCGGCGCAGGTGCTCGGGCCGCGTGCGGCCTTGCGGCAGCCAGGCCAGCAGCGTGCCGAAGCTCGCGCTGCGCAGCGCCTGCTCGACCGCCCACAGCCGGTCGGCCGCCTGCACGGCCTGCACGACGATCAGGTAGTCGAGGTCGATGCCGAAGGCGGCGAGCGCCGGCGCGTAGGGCAGATGCGGCGGGCCGAGCAGGATCGCCACCTTGCGCTCGATCGTGAGGCGCCGCAGCACCGGCACCAGCAGCCGCAGTTCGCCGATGCCCGGCTCGCGGGCGATCAGTTCGGTCAGCATGCCGAGCGGCCAGCCGCCTCCCGGCAGCTGTGCATCGAGCTCGGGGAAGGTGCTGGGCAGTGCGGCGACGCCGCCTTCAGCGAGTCGGTCGGCGCGCCAGACCCCCGGCGGCATCGGTGCCGGAGACCCCGGGGGCGTGGGCATGGCCGCTCGATCGTCGTGCCGGGCAGGTCACAGCGACTTGCCGCTGCGCACCAGTCCGACGCCGATGCCTTCGAGGGCGAAGTCGTCGGTGCGCGCATCGACGACGATCGGCTCGAAGTCCGGGTTCTCGGGCAGCAGTTCGATCGTGTGGCCGCGGCGGCGCAGCCGCTTGACGGTGACCCCGCCGTCGACGCGCGCGACGACGATCTGCCCGTTGCGTGCTTCGCTCGCCTGACGCACCGCGAGCAGGTCGCCGTCGAGGATGCCGGCATCACGCATGCTCATGCCGCGCACCTTCAGCAGGTAGTCGGGCTTCTCGGCGAACAGGCTCGGATCGAGGGCGTAGCTGGCCTCGATGTGCTCCTGAGACAGCATCGGGCTGCCGGCGGCGACCCGCCCCACCAGCGGCAGGCTCAACGCGATCTGGACCGCGCTGCCGGCCATGCCGCGCTCGATGTCGGCATCCATGCCGGGCAGCAGCTTGAGCCGGATGCCGCGCGAGGCGCCCGAGGTCAGCTCGAGCACGCCTTTGCGTGCCAGCGCCTTCAGGTGCTCCTCGGCCGCGTTGGGCGAGCGGAAGCCGAGCTTGGCGGCGATCTCCGCCCGGGTGGGGGGGAAGCCGGTGTCGGCGATGTGCTGGCGGAGCAGTCCGAGGATTTCCTGCTGGCGGGCGGTGAGATCGCGCATGGCGGAGGGGGCTCGGCTTGGGCGCGGCGGACCGCGAAGCCTGTATTTTTATCCAGCTTTCTTCGCTTGACAAGCGGTCCGTGCGCGACCCCCCGGAGAAATCGGGAATGTGCGTTGTTTAGTGAGAAAGTCGTGATACTCTGTGCTGCGCCGGTGAGAATCGCGTACGAGCTAGTACGAATTGTCTAGTGCGTGGCTTGGGCGCTTGTGGCAAAGTCATCGAGCGCATGGCCCTTGCTTGCGTGATGTGCTGTTCGGTTATCCAGTCGATTTTCTCGCCGACGCGTCGGTGTCTTCATCGTCATCTTCATCTTCACCTTCTCAGTTCCGATCGCACCGTGTTCGACATTTCTTCCTCTCGCTCCACCTTTCCGGGCTGAGGCCAACGCACCGAGGTTTGCATTTCCCGGATCGCTGCGATGGGACCGGTGCCGTCGGACCGGTTGCTGCTGCTTCGCCTCGGAATGCAATGGGACACTTGATTTCGAGGTCAACGCATGAGCACCAAGATCTACGTCGGCAATCTGCCGTGGCGCGCCACCGATGCCCAGCTCTCCGAGATGTTCGCCGCCCATGGCGAGGTCACCGAGGCCCGCATCATCACCGATCGTGAAACCGGCCGTTCGCGCGGCTTCGGGTTCGTCACGATGGCCAACAACGACGGCGCCCAGAACGCGATCCGCGCGCTGAACGGCCACTCGCTCGAAGGCCGGGCGCTGGTCGTCAACGAAGCCCGGGAGCAGCAGGGCGGCGGCGGTGGCGGCGGTGGTTTCCGTCGCTCGGGAGGCGGCGGCTACGGTGGTGGTGGCGGCGGCGGATACGGCGGCGGCGGCGGCGGCGGCGGTGGTGGCTACGGCGGTGGCGGCGGCAATGGCGGCGGTGCCGGCAATGGTGGCGGTGGCGGAGGCTTCTCCGGCCAGCGTCGCCCGCGGTCCTACTGATCCAACGGGTCCGTCGCCCGCGCGACGGGCCGGACCGGCGCCTGGGTGCCGGTCCGCATCCGATTCGAAGACGGCCGCGCCGGCTCAGCCGACGCGGCCGTCGCCGCTTCTAGCGGGTCGTCGCGGCCGCGAGCGCCGAGGTGTCCAGCGGGCAGCCGGTCTTCGAGACGATCTCTGCCACGCTCACGCCTTGCGCGGCCTCGCGCAGCACCAGGCCCTGGGCCGTCACCTCGATGACGCCGAGGTCGGTGATGATCAGGTCGACGACGCCGAGGCCGGTCAGCGGGAGGTTGCAGGCCGGCAGGATCTTCAGGTCCTCGCCGCCGTCCTTGCGCCGCGCCACGTGCTCCATCAGCACGATCACCCGGCCCACGCCGGCGACCAGGTCCATCGCCCCGCCCATCCCCTTGACCATCTTGCCGGGGATCATCCAGTTCGCGAGGTCGCCGCGTTCGGAGACCTGCATCGCGCCGAGGATCGCGAGGTTGATCTTGCCGCCGCGGATCATGCCGAACGAGTCGGCCGACGAGAAGATCGACGAGCCGGGCAGGGGGGTGACCGTCTGCTTGCCGGCGTTGATCATGTCCGGGTCGACCTCGTCCTCGGTCGGGAACGGGCCGATGCCGAGCAGGCCGTTCTCCGACTGCAGCCACACCTCCATGCCGGTCGGCACGTGGTTGGCCACGAGCGTGGGCAGCCCGATGCCGAGGTTCACGTAGAAGCCGTCACGCAGCTCGCGCGCGGCGCGCGCGGCCATTTCGTCGCGGGTCCAGGCCATCGTCGGTGCTCCTCTTCAGCGAGCCGCGCGCACGGTGCGCTGCTCGATGCGTTTCTCGGGGGTCGGGTTGTGCACGATGCGATGCACGAAGATGCCGGGCAGGTGGACCGCGTCCGGATCGATATCGCCGGTGTCGACCACCGTCTCGACCTCGGCCACGGTGATCTTCCCGGCCATCGCGACGTTCGGGTTGAAGTTGCGCGCGGTGCGGCGGAACACCAGGTTGCCGGCCCGGTCGGCCTTCCACGCCTTGACCAGCGAGACGTCGGGCACGAGCGCGCGCTCCATCACGTAGGTCTCGCCGTCGAACTCGCGCAGCTCCTTGCCCTCGGCGACGATCGTGCCGACGCCGGTCTTCGTGAAGAAGGCCGGGATGCCCGCGCCGCCGGCGCGCAGCTTCTCGGCGAGCGTGCCCTGCGGGGTGAACTCGAGCTCGAGCTCGCCGGCCAGGTACTGCCGCTCGAACTCCTTGTTCTCGCCGACGTAGCTGGCGATCATCTTGCGGACCTGGCGGGTCGCGAGCAGCTGGCCGAGGCCGAAGCCGTCGACGCCGGCGTTGTTCGAGATGCAGGTCAGGCCCCGCACGCCCGAATCGCGCAGGGCCGCGATCAGCGCCTCGGGAATGCCGCACAGGCCGAAGCCGCCGACGGCGATCGTCTGACCGTCGCGGACGATGTCGGCGAGGGCCGCAGCCGCGCTCGGATACAGCTTGCTCATCTGGATGGATTCCTTTCGGACGGACGGCCGGCAGCCGGCCGGCAGGAGGGCGGGGCCGCTGCGCGCGGCGCTCCGGGGGCGGATGCTACCGCCGATTGATGCGGCGCATCAACCGGCAAACGCCTGGATCCGGTCGGACTCGATGATGCGCAGGCCAGCGTCGCCGCGCAGGCCCGCATCGATCATGCAGCGGGCGACCGCCTCGGCCCCCACCGGACGCCAGCGGGCGGGAATCCAGCGGGCGATCGGCCGCGTGAGGACGAGCGTCATGCGCTCGCCGGGCCGCGACTCGGCACGGTCGCCGTCGAGCAGCGAGGGTCGCAGCAGCGTCAGCGATGCATAGTCCAGCCGTGCGAGCGCGGCCTCCGCCTCGCCCTTGACGCGGTTGTAGAAGACCCGCGAGCCGGCGTCGGCACCCAGCGCGGACACCGCCACGCAGCGTGTCGAACCGAAGCGGCGGGCCAGCCGCGCCACGCCCACGACGGCGTCGAAGTCGACCCGCCGGAACGCCTCCTGCGAGCCCGCGGCCTTGAGCGTCGTGCCCAGGCACAGGTAGACGTCGTCGGTCGCCGGCATGTCGCGCATGCGCCCGAGCGCCGCGAAGTCGACGACGTGCTCGTGCAGCCGGGCGCCGTCGCCCGCCGGGCGGTGCGTCGGCGACAGGGGCCGGCGCACGAGGGCGTGCACCTCGCCGTAGGCCGGGTCCGCGAGCAGGCGGGCGAGCAGCCGCTGTCCGACGAGTCCGCTGGCTCCGGCGATCAGTGCGCGGCGTGGCGTGGCCACGCTCACATGCCCGGGTAGTTCGGCCCGCCGCCGCCCTCGGGCACGACCCAGACGATGTTCTGCGTCGGATCCTTGATGTCGCAGGTCTTGCAGTGCACGCAGTTCTGCGCGTTGATCTGCAGCCGGTCGGCGCCGTCGTCCTCCTTCACGTACTCGTAGACGCCCGCCGGGCAGTAGCGCTGCTCGGGGCCGCCGTAGATCGCGAGGTTGACCTTGACCGGGACGCCCGGGTCCTTGAGCGTCAGGTGGATCGGCTGGTTCTCGGCGTGGTTGGTGTTCGAGATGAACACCGAGGACAGCTTGTCGAAGGTGATCTTGCCGTCGGGCTTCGGATAGACGATCGGCTTGTAGGCCGAGGCGGGCCGCAGGCACTCGTGGTCGGCGTGCTTGTGGTGCAGCGTCCAGGGCACCTTGCCGCCGAGCACCACCTGCTCGATGCCGACGCCGATCGTGCCGATGACCAGCCCCTTCGACATCCACTGCTTGAAGTTGCGGGCCTGCCAGAGCTCGTCGTACAGCCAGGAGGCGCGGAAGGCCTGCGGGTAGGCGGCGAGCTCGTCGGCGCTGCGGCCGGCACCGATCGCCTCGAAGGCGGCCTCGGCGGCGAGCATGCCGGTCTTGATCGCGGCGTGGCTGCCCTTGATGCGCGATGCGTTCAGGAAGCCGGCGTCGCGGCCGATCAGCGCGCCCCCCGGGAACACGGTCTTCGGCAGCGACATGATGCCGCCGGCGGTGATCGCGCGGGCGCCGTAGGACAGCCGCTTGCCGCCTTCGAAGGTCGGACGGATCGCCGGGTGCGTCTTGTAGCGCTGGAATTCCTCGTACGGCGACAGCCACGGGTTCTGGTAGGACAGGCCGACGACGAAGCCCACCGCGACCTTGTTGTCGCCGAAGTGGTAGAGGAACGACCCGCCGTAGGTGTCGTTGTCGAGCGGCCAGCCGGCCGTGTGCACGACGAGCCCCTTGCGGTGCTTCGACGGCTCGATCTCCCACAGCTCCTTGATGCCGATGCCGTAGCTCTGCGGATCGCTGTCGCGGTCCAGCGCGTAGCGGGCGATCAGCTGTCGGCCGAGGTGGCCGCGCGAGCCCTCGGCGAACAGCGTGTACTTCGCGAGCAGCTCCATGCCGGGCTGGAAGGCATCGGTGGGTTCGCCGTCCCGGCCCACGCCCATGTTGCCGGTGGCGATGCCGCGCACCGCGCCCGACTCGGCGTACAGGATCTCGGCAGCGGCGAACCCGGGGTAGATCTCGACGCCGAGCGCCTCGGCCTGCTCGCCGAGCCAGCGGACCACGCTGCCCAGGCTCGCGATGTAGTTGCCGTGGTTCTTCAGGCCCGAGGGGATCGCCCACTGCGGCGTGTGCACGGCACGCGTCTCGGTGAGGAACATCACCTCGTCATGGGTCACCTCGGTGTCGAGCGGCGCGCCCCGGTCCTTCCAGTCGGGGAACAGCTCGGTCAGCGCGCGCGGGTCGATCACGGCGCCCGACAGCGTGTGGGCGCCGATCTCGGAGCCCTTGTCGATCACGCACACCGCCAGCTCGCTGCCGCGTTCGGCGGCCAGCTGCTTGAGGCGGATCGCCGCCCCCAGCCCCGCCGGCCCGCCGCCGACGATCAGCACGTCGAACTCCATCGAATCGCGTTGAATGTCCATGTCCCGTCCTGTCTGCAGCCGTCGATTTTCGCCGAGGCGATGCGCCCGCGCAAACCCGGGCCGCGCGGGGCGCCGCCGGCGCTGCCGTCCGGGCCCCGGCCACCGTGCGATGATCGCGGCCTTCCTGGAGCCGCACGATGACCGCCCCCCTCAGTTTCGACCTCTCCGACAAGACCGCGCTGGTGACCGGGGCCTCGAGCGGGCTGGGTGCGCGCTTCGCCCGGGTGCTGGCGGCGCACGGCGCCACCGTGGTGCTCGCCTCGCGGCGCGTGGAGCGGCTCAAGGACCTGCGCGCCGAGATCGAGGCCGAGGGCGGCGATGCCCACGTCGTCCGGATGGACGTGACCGATGCGGCCTCGATCGAGGCGGGGGTCGCCGAGGCCGAGCAGCACGCCGGGCCGATCGACGTGCTGGTCAACAACTCCGGGGTCAGCACCACCCAGCGGCTGCTCGAGGTCACGCCCGAGGACTTCGACTTCGTCTTCGACACCAACACCCGCGGGGCGTTCTTCGTCGCTCAGTCGGTCGCCCGCCGGATGATCGCCCGCTCGCGCGACGAGCCCGGCCGGGCCGCCCGGATCGTGAACATCGCGTCGATGGCGGCCTTGAAGCCGCTGGCGCAGATCGGCATCTATGCGATGAGCAAGGCCGCGGTGGTGCAGATGACCCGCGCGATGGCGCTCGAATGGGCGCGCCACGGCATCAACGTCAATGCGCTCTGCCCGGGGTACATCCGCACCGAGCTCAACGACCACCACTGGGAGACCGAGCCCGGGCGAAAGCTGGTCTCGATGCTGCCCCGCAAGCGGCTGGGCCGACCCGAGGACCTCGACGGCCTGCTGCTGCTGCTCGCCTCCGACCATTCGGGCTTCGTCAACGGCGCGGTGATCTCGGCCGACGACGGCTTCGGGCTGACCTGAGCGCAGGCCGCGCCACGCCACGCCGCCGCCGACGCGCCGCGGGCACGCCGCCGCCGCCGAAACGCGTGCGGCCCGGCCCGTTCAGTCGATCGGGATCTCGCGGGTCAGCCGCAGCCGCACCGAGCGCATCGCCCACCACACGGCGAGCGCGATCGGCACCACCGCGATCCCGGTGGCGAGTTCGGGCTCGATCGGCGCCCCGGCCTTCGCCGCCGCCTTGAACACGTAGCCGGCCAGCCCGCTCGCGTAGTAGGAGATCGCGGCGACCGACAGGCCCTCGACCGTCTGCTGCAGGTGCAGCTGCAGCTTCGCGCGCCGGTTCATCGCGCCCAGCAGCGCCTGGTTCTGGCGCTCGCGCTCGATCTCGACCCGGGTGCGCAGCAGGCCGCTGGCGCGCGCGATCCGCTCGGAGACCGACTCGAGCCGGGCGGCCACCGCATCGCAGGTGGCCATCGCGGGCTCGAAGCGGCGGACCAGGAAGTCGGTCGGCGTCTGCAGGCCCTGCAGGCGCGTCTCGCGCAGCTCCTCGCCGCGCTGGCGCACCAGCGAGCGGTAGGCGCGCGCGGCGCCGAACCGGAAGGCGGCGGAGGTCGCGAGCTGCTCCTGCAGCGCCGACAGCCGGGTCACCTCGTGCAGCATCTCGGGCTCCTCCTCGGCCGGGGCGACGTCGAGCCGCGCGACCAGATCGGACAGCCGCTGCTCGATGCGGTCGAGCTCGCCGCCGATGCGCCGGGCCTCCGGGAAGGCGATCATCGCCATCATCCGGTAGACCTCCATCTCGATGATCCGCTGCACCGCGCGACCGAGCTGCGAGGGCGTGGTGACCGCGTCGGCAAGCAGAAAGCGGCCGAAGCCGCGCTCGTCGAGCCGGAAGCTGGAGAACAGCGAGGCCTGGCCATCGGAGATCTTCGCGCCGACGAAGTTCGGCGAGCCGAGCATCCGCGCGACCGACTTCTCCTCGATCCGCGTCGTGCCGGCCTGCACCACCGCGATCCGCAGGGCCGCGATCATCTCGCCCTCGGCGGCCTGCAGCAGGTCGGCGATCACCACGTCGCCCGGGTTGCGCGCGAACGGATCCTCGGGGTCGATGCCGGCCGAGTACACGGTGTAGTCGTCGAACTCGCCGTGCCGCTCCCACTTCAGGCGCAGCGCGCCGAGGTCGGCATCGAAGTGGCTCTGGCCGGGGGCGGGCGGGTCGACCGCATGCCGCACGCACCAGTCGATCAGCGAGGCCGGCATCGGCCGCGGCATGCGCTGCGGCTGGAGCAGGGAGATGTGCGACACTGCATGAGGAGCCTTGACTGCCGGGCGCGGCCGCGTGTGGATCTCGTCGTGCAGGACCGTGCGCAGCGGATGAGGGGTCATGGGCATCGGCATCCGAGGGGAGCGAAACCGAATCATGACCGACCGCACGCCGATCTGCGAACTCACCCTCCCGATCCGCTGGGGTGACCAGGATGCGATGGGTCACGTCAACAACACGGTCTACTTCCGGTACTTCGAGCAGTGCCGGATCAGCTGGTTCGAGGCGATGGGCATCCTCGCCGGCCCCGACGGCGAGGGCCCGATCCTCGTCAGCGCCTCGTGCAACTTCCGGCGCGAGCTGGTCTACCCGGGCTCGGTCGTCGTGCGCCAGTACCTCGGCGAATTCGGCACCTCCAGCTTCGAGACCTACCTCGAGCTCGGCCGCACCGACGAGCCCGGCACCGTCTTCGCCGACGGCACCGCCCGCATCGTCTGGGTCGACTTCCCGAAACGCCGATCGGCGCCGCTGCCGGCCCACGTGAAGACCCAGATCCTGCGGCCTCGGGGCGCGTTGGTATAATCGCCATTTCCTGTTGGCCGCCATGACCAAATTCGTCTTCGTCACCGGCGGGGTGGTGTCTTCCCTGGGGAAGGGCATCGCCGCCGCGTCGATGGCCGCGCTGCTGGAGTCGCGCGGCTTGCGTGTCACCCTCCTGAAGCTCGACCCCTACATCAACGTCGATCCGGGCACGATGAGCCCCTTCCAGCACGGGGAGGTGTTCGTCACCGAGGACGGGGCCGAGACCGACCTCGACCTCGGGCACTACGAGCGCTTCGTCACCGCGAAGATGCGCCGCGTGAACAACTTCACGACCGGCCAGATCTACGACTCGGTGATCCGCAAGGAGCGCCGCGGCGAGTACCTCGGGCGCACCGTGCAGGTGATCCCGCACATCACCAACGAGATCCAGGCGTTCATCGAGCGCGGGGCCGGCATGGGCACGCCCGAGGCCGCCGAGGTCGCGATCGTCGAGATCGGCGGCACCGTCGGTGACATCGAGTCGCTGCCCTTCCTCGAGGCCGCCCGCCAGATGAGCCTGAAGATGGGGCGGGGCAGCGCGTGCTTCGTGCACCTGACGCTGGTGCCGTTCATCGCGTCGGCCGGCGAGCTCAAGACCAAGCCGACCCAGCACTCGGTGCAGAAGCTGCGCGAGATCGGCATCCAGGCCGACCTGCTGCTGTGCCGCGCGGACCGCCGGATTCCCGACGACGAGCGCGCGAAGATCTCGCTGTTCTCGAATGTCGCGCTCGACTCGGTCATCTCCGTCTGGGACGCCGACTCCATCTACAAGATCCCGCGCATGCTGCACGAGCAGAAGGTCGACGACCTGCTGTGCGAGGTGCTGCGCCTGCAGGCCCGGCCGGCCGACCTGTCGGTCTGGGACCGGCTGGTCGACCGCCAGCAGCATCCGAAGCGCACCGTGCGGATCGCGATGGTCGGCAAGTACGTCGACCTGACCGAGTCGTACAAGTCGCTGTCGGAGGCGCTCACGCATGCGGGCATCCACACCGAGAGCCGGGTGGCGATCGAGTACATCGACTCCGAGAACATCGAGCGCGACGGCGCCGAGAGCCTCGAGCCCTTCGACGCCATCCTGGTGCCCGGCGGCTTCGGCAAGCGCGGCGTCGAGGGCAAGATCGCGGCCATCCGCTACGCCCGCGAGCACGGCGTGCCGTACCTCGGCATCTGCCTGGGCATGCAGCTCGCGGTGATCGAGTTCGCGCGCGACGTCTGCGGGCTCGACCATGCGAACAGCACCGAGTTCGATCCGAAGACGCCGCATCCGGTGGTCGGCCTGATCACCGAGTGGCTCGACCGCGAGGGGAAGGTCGAGCGTCGCGACGCGGGCTCGGACCTCGGCGGCACGATGCGCCTGGGCGCGCAGCGCTGCCCGGTCGTGCCCGGCACGCTGGCCGAGTCGATCTACGGCGAGGCGGTCAGCGAGCGCCACCGCCACCGCTACGAGGTCAACAACCACTACGTGCCGCAGCTCGAGTCCGCCGGGCTGAAGGTGTCGGCGCGCACCCCGTCCGAGGGGCTGACCGAGATCGCCGAGCTGCCGCAGTCCGGCCGCCAGGCGCATCCGTGGTTCGTCGGCGTGCAGTTCCACCCCGAGTTCACCTCCACGCCGCGCGACGGCCACCCGCTGTTCACCGCCTACGTCGAGGCCGCGATCGCGCATGCCGCGCGCCGTGCCGCGCTCAAGGCCGCCTGAGGTCCCGATGAAACTCTGCGGATTCGAGGTCGGGCTCGATCGCCCGCTGTTCCTGATCGCCGGGCCCTGCGCGATCGAGTCGCGCGAGCTCGCGATCGACACCGCCGGCCGGTTGAAGGCGATCGCCGACTCGCTCGGCGTGCCGTTCATCTACAAGTCGTCGTTCGACAAGGCCAACCGCAGCTCGGGCGGCTCGTTCCGCGGGCCGGGCCTCGACGGCGGCCTGCGCATCCTCGACGAGGTCAGGGCGCAGATCGGCGTGCCGGTGCTGACCGACGTGCACGACATCGACCAGATCGCCCCGGTGGCGGCGGTCGTCGACGTGCTGCAGACGCCGGCCTTCCTGTGCCGGCAGACCGACTTCATCCGTGCAGTCGCCGCGTCGGGCAAGCCGTGCAACATCAAGAAGGGCCAGTTCCTCGCGCCCCACGACATGAAGCAGGTGGCGATCAAGGCGCGCGAGGCCGCGCTGGCCGCCGGCCACGACGGCGACTCGATCATGGTCTGCGAGCGCGGCGCCTCGTTCGGCTACAACAACCTGGTGTCGGACATGCGCGGCCTGGCGATCATGCGCGAGACCGGCTGCCCCGTGGTCTTCGATGCGACCCACTCGGTGCAGCTCCCGGGCGGGCAGGGCACGAGCTCCGGCGGCCAGCGCGAGTTCGTGCCGGTGCTGGCCCGGGCCGCGGTCGCCGCGGGCGTCTCGGGGCTCTTCATGGAGACGCATCCGGATCCGTCGAAGGCGCTGTCCGACGGGCCGAACGCCTGGCCGCTGCCCCGGATGGCCGAACTGCTGGCGACCCTCGTCGAGCTCGACCGCCTGGTCAAGCGCTGCGGCTTTCCCGAACAGACGATCACCGGCTGAGGCCGGTACCCCCCCTCCCGGAGGAACGGCCATGCCCAGCGGCTACGTGATCGCGGACGTCGAGGTCTCGGACCCGGAGCGCTACAAGGGCTACCAGGCGCTGTCGCCCGGTGCGATCGCCGCCGCCGGTGGCGAATTCGTCGTCCGAGGCGGTCGCCACGAGACACTCGAGGGCAACTGGACACCCGGCCGGGTGGTGGTCGTGAAGTTTCCGAGCTACGAGGCGGCGCGCGCCTTCTACGATTCGGCCCTGTACGTCGCCGCGCGCGCCCAGCGCGCCGGTGCCACCAAGACATTCAACCTGATCGTCGTCGAGGGAGCCTGAACACATGAGCACGATCGTAGACATCATCGGCCGCGAGGTCATCGACTCGCGCGGCAACCCCACCGTCGAGTGCGACGTGCTGCTCGAGTCGGGCACGATGGGCCGCGCGGCGGTGCCCTCGGGCGCCTCGACCGGCTCGCGCGAGGCCATCGAGCTGCGCGACGGCGACAAGAGCCGCTGGCTGGGCAAGGGCGTGCTGCGCGCGGTGGAGAACATCAACACCGAGATCTCCGAGGCCATCATGGGCCTCGATGCGACCGAGCAGGCCTACATCGACAAGGTGCTGATCGAGCTCGATGGCACCGACAACAAGGCCCGGCTCGGCGCCAACGCGACGCTCGCCGTCTCGATGGCCGTGGCCAAGGCCGCGGCCGAGGAGTCGGGGCTGCCGCTGTACCGCTACTTCGGCGGCTCGGGCGCGATGTCGCTGCCGGTGCCGATGATGAACGTCATCAACGGCGGCGCGCACGCGAACAACAACCTGGACATCCAGGAGTTCATGATCATCCCGGTGGGGGCGCCGACCTTCCGCGAGGCGATCCGCTACGGCGGCGAGGTCTTCCACGCGCTCAAGAAGATCATCCACGACCGCAAGCTCTCGACGGCGGTGGGCGACGAGGGCGGCTTCGCGCCGAGCGTCGCCAACCACGAGGCGGCGATCCAGATGATCCTCGAGGCGATCGACCGCGCGGGCTACCAGGCCGGCTCGCAGATCGCGCTCGGCCTCGACTGCGCCGCCTCGGAGTTCTACAAGGACGGCAAGTACGTGCTCGGCGGCGAAGGCCTGTCGCTGTCGGCGACGGACTTCACCAACATGCTGTCCACCTGGTGCGACAAGTACCCGATCATCTCGGTCGAGGACGGCATGGCCGAGAACGACTGGGACGGCTGGCGCGTGCTGACCGATGCGCTGGGCGACCGCGTGCAGCTGGTCGGCGACGACCTGTTCGTCACCAACACCCGCATCCTGCGCGAAGGCATCGAC
>CAIUGQ010000322.1 GCA_903898725.1 uncultured Burkholderiales bacterium
CGCAGGCCACCGCCAGATAGGTCTTGCCGGTGCCCGCCGGCCCGATGCCGAAGGTGATGTCGTGCGACATGATGCTGCGCAGGTACTCGCGCTGTCGCGGCGTGCGGCCCTGCAGGTCGGTCCGCCGCGTGTGCAGCACGGGCGAGGCATCGTCGTCGGCCGGTGCGGCCGGCGTCTCGCCCGACGGCTGGGCGGCGACACCGCGGGTGCGCGGCACCCGCAGTTCGACGAGCCCGAGCTGGATGTCCTCGACCGAGAGCGGCGCGTCGGCCTGCCGGTAGAAGTGCTCGAGCGCGCGGACGGCGTGCCGCGTCTGCGCCGCGGCGCCCTCGACCGAGAAGGTGTCGGCCCGCCGGGCGATGCGGACGTCGAAGGCCTCCTCGATCTGCCGCAGGTTGTCGTCGACGGCCCCGCACAGGTTGGCGAGGCGCCGGTTGTCGGCCTCGGCGGGCCGGTACTGCAGGATGCTGCTCTTCAAGCTGCCTCGCTCAGTCGCGGATCGGGAGCTCGCCGCGCAGCGAGTGCGGCAGGGCCGAGGTGATCCGCAGATCGACCAGCTGGCCGACGAGGCGTGGCGCGCCGGCGAAGTTGACCACCCGATTGTTCTCGGTGCGCCCGGCGAGCTCGGTCGGGTCCTTGCGGGACGGACCCTCGACCAGCACGCGCTGCATCGAGCCGACCATCGCCTGCGAGATCCGCTGCGCATGCGCGTCGGTCGCGGCCTGAAGGCGGCGCAGCCGTTCCAGCTTGAGCGACTGCGGCGTGTCGTCGGTGAGGTCGGCGGCCGGTGTGCCGGGGCGCGACGAGTAGACGAAGGAGAACGAGCCGTCGAAGCCGACGTCCTCGATCAGCGTCATCGTGCGTTCGAAGTCGGCCTCGGTCTCGCCGGGGAAGCCGACGATGAAGTCGGAGGTGATGGAGACGTCGGGTCGCGCCGCCCGCAGCCGTCGGATGATCGACTTGTACTCGAGCACGGTGTAGCCGCGCTTCATCGCCGCCAGCACCCGATCCGAGCCCGACTGCACCGGCAGGTGCACGTGTCCGGCGAGCTTGGGCGTCGACGCGTGGGCGTCGATCAGCCGCTGCGAGAACTCGAGCGGGTGGGAGGTGGTGTAGCGGATCCGCTCGATGCCGGGGATCTCGGCCACGTACTCGAGCAGCATCGCGAAGTCGGCGGTATCGTCGCCCTCACCGGTCGCGCCCAGGTAGGCGTTGACGTTCTGGCCGAGCAGCGTCACCTCGCGCACGCCCTGCTCGGCGAGCCCGGCGACCTCGACCAGCACGTCCTCGAACGGCCGCGAGACCTCCTCGCCGCGGGTGTACGGCACCACGCAGAAGCTGCAGTACTTGCTGCAGCCTTCCATGATCGACACGAACGCGCTCGCACCCTCGACGCGGGCGGGCGGCAGGTGGTCGAACTTCTCGATCTCGGGGAAGCTGATGTCGACCTGCGCGCGGCCGGTGCGGCGGCGGGCATCGATCAGCGCCGGCAGGCGGTGCAGCGTCTGGGGCCCGAACACCACGTCGACGTAGGGCGCGCGACTCACGATGTTCGCGCCCTCCTGGCTCGCGACGCAGCCGCCGACGCCGATCACCAGCTCCGGCCGCGCCTTCTTCAGCGCCCGCAGCCGCCCCAGGTCGGAGAACACCTTCTCCTGCGCCTTCTCGCGGACCGAGCAGGTGTTGAACAGCACGATGTCGGCGAGCGCCGGATCGTCGGTCATCTCGACGCCCTCGGCCTGCGACGCCCCGAGCAGGTCGACCATCTTGGCCGAGTCGTACTCGTTCATCTGGCAGCCGAAGGTCCGCAGGTACAGCTTGGTGGTCATGGCGTGGGACGGGTGAGGGCGGGCTCGGGCGACCGGGCGGTCAGCGCTGCTGGGCGGCGCGACGCGCTGCGGCGTTGCGTCGGCTCAGTTCGCGGAACTCCGCGTCGGACAGCAGCCAGACCTGGACGACCTCGCCGATCTGACCGCGGACATAGGCGACCTTGCGTTCGCCCTCGACCATCGCCGGCGGGCGGATCATGTTGTTCTCGTCGTAGATGCGGGTGCCGGGGCCCAGCAGGACCTCCCGCCCGTCGAGCGAGGCGACCGGGAACACACCGATCCTCAGGCGACCGGCTTCGGCCCCCTCGGGCAGCGTCCGGGCGAACTGCCCGAGCGCGCCGCCCGCCCCGGTCGCCGCGAGCGTCGCGAGCACGGCGGCGGCCAGCCGGCGGCGGAGTCGGGACATCGGGGCGGCGGGCGTCATCGTGCGTGGATCATACCAAGGCACCCGGGGCGAGCCCCGGGCGACCGGTTCGGCGGTCCTTCGCGCGGTCTGCGCCGGCCCGGGCGCTCAGGCCGCGCGCCGCGTGTCGGTGCCGCCGACCCGGCGATCGGCCAGACCCAGCCGGTTCGCCGCCGAGATCAGGGCCCGCAGCGAGGCCACCACGATGCTGCGGTCGATGCCGACGCCGAAGCGCGTTCCGGTCGTGCCGTCGCAGGCCGCCTCGATGAACGCCACCGCGCGGGCATCGGCGCCCGAGTCGATCGAACGCTCCTCGTACGCGTCGACGCGGATCGGCAGTCCGAGCGCGTTGACGGCGGCGTCGATGGGGCCGTTGCCTTCGCCGCGCAGCACCTGCCGCTCGCCGTCGATCGCGATCTCCAGCTCGACCTGCTGGCCGCGGTCATTGCCGACCATCCGGTGCGCGAGCAGGCGGATCCGCGCGTCCGCGTCGAGGTACTCGCTGGAGAACAGCGTCCAGAGCTGGTCCGCCGTCACTTCGCTGCCGTGCGTGTCGGTATGGCGCTGCACGATCGTGCTGAACTCGACCTGGAGCCGGCGCGGCATCACCAGGCCATGGTGCCGCTCGAGCAGGAACGAGATCCCGCCCTTGCCGGACTGGCTGTTCACGCGGATCACCGATTCGTAGCTGCGGCCGAGGTCGGCGGGATCGATCGGGAGGTACGGCACCTCCCACGGCGCGTCGGGCGCCTGTGCCGCGAACCCCTTCTTGATCGCATCCTGGTGCGAACCGGAGAAGGCGGTGAAGACCAGGTCGCCGACGTACGGGTGTCGCGGATGGATCGGCAGCTGGTTGCACTGCTCGACCGTGCGCGCCACGGCGTTGATGTCGGAGAAGTCGAGCTCCGGATCCACGCCCTGCGTGTAGAGGTTCAGCGCGAGCGTCACCAGGTCGACGTTGCCGGTGCGTTCACCGTTGCCGAACAGGCAGCCCTCGACGCGCTGTGCGCCGGCCATGACGGCCAGCTCGGCCGCCGCGACGGCGGTGCCGCGGTCGTTGTGCGGGTGGACCGAGATGACCGCGGACGCCCGGTTCGGCAGGTTGCGGTCCATCCACTCGATCTGGTCGGCGTAGACGTTGGGCCCCGCGCACTCGACGGTCGCCGGCAGGTTCAGGATCACCGGCCGCTGCGGCGTCGCGCCCCACGCGTCCATCACCGCGGCGCACACGTCGCGGGCGAAGCCGAGCTCCGTCGACGAGAACACCTCGGGGCTGTACTCGAAGCCCCATTCCGTACCCGGTCGCGCCTCGAGCTGCTCGCGCACGAACCGCGTGCTGCGCACGGCGAGCGCCATGACCTCGTCCTGGCTCATGCCGAAGACCACGCGCCGGAACACGGGCGCCGTGGCGTTGTAGAGGTGCACGACCGCCCGCCGGGCACCGGCCAGCGATTCGATCGAGCGGGCGATCAGGTCTTCGCGGGCCTGGGTGAGCACGCTGATCACCACGTCGTCCGGGACCAGGCCCGCCTCGATCACGTGGCGCACGAAGTCGAAGTCGGTCTGGGACGCGGCGGGGAAGCCGACCTCGATCTCCTTGACGCCGATCTTCAGCAGCGTCTCGAACATCCGCAGCTTGCGCGCGGTGTCCATCGGCTCGAACAGGGCCTGATTGCCGTCGCGCAGGTCGGTGGACAGCCAGCGCGGCGCGCGGTCGATGGTGCGCGAGGGCCAGCGCCGATCGGGCAGGTCGATGCTGGGGAACGGTCGGTACTTTCCGGCGGGGGGCTTCATCGTCATGGCTCGGGCTCCAGGGTCGGTCGGGGTCGGGGATCGACCATGACCCGGGGCGGAGGAAGCGATGAGCGTGGCCCTCGCATCCCGTGGCCCCGAGCATCGGTCGGGGTACGGGGCGGGCCGGGGTGGCGCGCTGGACTGGCTCGGTCAGCCCGGAACGGGCAGCGTGCGACCCCGGCCCGTCGCTAGTAGCAGCGAGAGCGTGGCGGACGGGGCGGTGCGCAGCGAGAGCATCCATGCAGCCTATCCGCCCGCGGGGCGGGCTGTCAAACCCGCGCGGCCGCTCGCGATCGCCTCCGACTCGCGCCGTGCCGGGCCCGTCCGCGCTGGGCACGCGGCATGCCGGCCGTTACCGCTGCTTGCAAAGTCGCCGCGGTGCGCGGTCCACGAGCGCCGTGAGGGCGCCGTTGAACCGTCACGTCGC
>CAIUGQ010000323.1 GCA_903898725.1 uncultured Burkholderiales bacterium
GCGAGGCCGAGCGCCACCCGGGGTTCGGGGCGCTCGAGCCGCGCGCGGGCCCGGACGAGCGGCGCATCGGCCGGGGTCGGCCATGCGCCCGCCTCGAGCCGGCGCGCCACCGCCCAGGCGGCCGCGCCGAGCGTGCCCGACACCCAGAGATCGTCGCCGGCCCGAGCCCGGTCGCGTCGCAGCGCCTGCTCGGGCGGCACGCTGCCCATGACCGTGATGCACAGGTTCAGCGGGCCCCGGGTGGTGTCCCCGCCGACCAGTTCGCACCCATGCGCGTCGGCGAGGGCGAACAGGCCGCGCGCCAGGCCGCCCAGCCAGGCCTCGTCGGCCTGCGGCAGCGCGAGCGCGAGCGTGAAGGCGCGCGGCCGCGCACCCATCGCCGCCAGATCCGACAGGTTGACCGCGAGTGCCTTGTGCCCGAGGGCCTCGGGGTCGACGTCGTCGAAGAAATGCCGGCCGGCCACGAGCATGTCGGTGGACACCGCCAGCACACCGTCGTCGTCGGGCGCGAGCAGCGCGCAGTCGTCGCCGATGCCGAGGAGGGCGCGGCCCGAGTCGGCGGGCCGATCGAAGAATCGGCGGATCAGCTCGAATTCGCCGGGCACGCGAGGGATCCGGGGCAGACCGGGGTCAGGCGGCCGACCGGCGGTCGCGGGCCCGGCCCGGCCTCACCGGGGCCGGACCTCGGTCGGCCGGGCCTGCATGGCGACCTTGTCGAGGACGCCATTGATGTACTTGTAGCCATCGGTGCCGCCGAACGACTTGGCCAGCTCGACCGCCTCGTTGATCACCACGCGATACGGGATCTCGAGATGCCGGGTGAGCTCGAAGGTGCCGATCAGCAGCGTCGCATGCTCGACCGGGGAGAGCTCGGCGATGCGCCGGTCGAGGTGCGGCTCGATCGCTGCGTGCAGCACGTCGATCTCGCGGATCGAGCCGTGCAGCAGCTCCTTGAAGTGTTCGAGGTCGGCCTTCTCGAAGCTCGGCGAGGTCGAGGACAGGTGCGCCTCGATCGCGCCCGCATCCTCGCGCGACAGCAGCCACTGGTACAGCCCCTGCATCGCGAGCTCGCGGGACCTGCGCCGCGCGCTCTTCGGCGGCATGCGCGTGTCCGGCGTGTCGGACTGTCGCGCTGCCCGGGGGGTTCGTTCGGTGCTGCTCATCGTGGCCGGTTCACTCGTCTTCGTCGTCGTCTTCGTCGCCCGACAGGGTGGCGAGCGACGCGGCGAGGTTGGCCATCTCGACCGCGACCCGCGCGGCGTCGGTGCCCTTCTCCTTCGTCCGCGCGTTCGCCTGCTCGTCGGTGTCCACCGTGAGGATCGCGTTGGCGATCGGCGTGCCGTAGTCGAGCGAGACCTGCATCACGCCCTCGGCGCTGCGGTCGGACACCACCTCGAAGTGGTAGGTCTCGCCGCGCACCACCGCCCCCAGGGCGATCAGCGCGTCGAACTCCTCGCTCTGCGCGAGCTGGCGCAGCACCACCGGAATCTCGAGCGCGCCGGGCACCGAGCAGGCGAACACGTCGTCCTCGGCCACGCCCAGGCGCCCGAGCTCCTGCACGCAGGCCTCGCGCAGCGCGTCCACGATCGGTCCGTTGAAGCGCGCCTGCACGATGCCGATGCGCAGCCCCTCACCATTCAGATCCGCGTTGAAAACCTCGATGTCCACGTCGTTCCTCACGGCTGGGATTCAAAACCGACGACCTGCAGGTCGTATCCGGTCATGCTCGGCATGCGCCGCGGCGCGGACAGCAGCCGCATCCGGCCGACGCCGAGGTCGCGCAGGATCTGCGCGCCCACGCCGTAGGTGCGCAGGTCCATCTTGGCGGCGCGGCGCGGCCTCGGCCCCGCCGAGGCCGGCGCGTTCAGGGCCTCGAAGTGCGAGACCAGACGCTGTCCGTCCTGCGCGCAGTTGAGCATCACGAGCACGCCCGCGCCTCGCGCGGCGATCGCCTCGAGTGCGCGGTGCACCGACCACGAGTGCCCGCCCCGCTCGACCTCGAGCAGATCGAGCACCGACAGCGGCTCGTGCACGCGGACCAGCACCTCGTCTTCCGGACCGAAGTCGCCGCGGACCATCGCGATGTGTGGCGAGCGGCTCGGGGTGTCGCGGAACATGACCATCCGGAAGGGGCCGAACGGCGTCGCCACCTCGCGTTCGCCGAGCCGCTGCACGAGGCTCTCGGTGGCGCTGCGATGCTGGATCAGGTCGGCGATCGTGCCGATCTTCAGGCCGTGCTCCCGACCGAACTCGATCAGGTCCGGCAGCCGCGCCATCGTGCCGTCGTCCTTCAGGATCTCGCAGATGACCGAGGCCGGCGTCAGGCCGGCGAGCTGGGCCAGGTCGCAGCCCGCCTCGGTGTGACCGGCCCGCATCAGCACGCCGCCGGGCTGGGCGGTCAGCGGGAAGATGTGGCCGGGCTGCACGAGGTCCTCGGGGCGAGCGTCCGGCGCGACCGCGGCCTGCACGGTGCGCGACCGGTCGGCGGCCGAGATGCCGGTGGTCACGCCCTCGGCGGCCTCGATCGAGACGGTGAAGTTCGTGCCGTGCGGCGTGCCGTTGACCTGCACCATGGGCTGCAGGTTGAGCTGCCGGCAGCGCTGCTCGGTCAAGGTCAGGCAGATCAGCCCACGCCCGAAGCGGGCCATGAAGTTGATCGCCTCGGGCGTCACGAAGTCGGCGGCCAGAACGAGATCGCCCTCGTTCTCGCGGTCTTCCTCGTCGACGAGGATCACCATCCGGCCGGCGCGCAGCTCGGCGATGATCTCCTCGGTCGAGGACACCGAAGCACCGGACGACGGTTGCGGGGCGGGCGGCACGGAGTGCAGGGGATGGACGGCGGGCGGGGACATGGCGGGCTCCACCGGCGACGGGACGGCCGGACGGCCCGCCGATCTTACCGGATTCGCATGCCCCCTCGCTCCGGAACCGGCCCGGGCCAGGCAAGGGCCGGGACGGCTACACTCCGCGCACCCCGGCGCACCGCGCGCTCGATACCGAGGAGACCCCCATGCCTTCGAACATGAACCGCAGGAACGCCACGCTCGCGCTCGCCGCCGGCGCCCTGGCCGCGATCGCGCCCGCGCCCGCGCGTGCACAGGCGTTCCCGAGCAAACCCATCCGCCTGATCTGCCCGTTCCCCCCGGGCGGCGCGGTCGACATCGCCTCGCGCGCCATCGCCGCCGAACTCGGCAAGACGATCGGCCAGCAGGTCAACGTCGAGAACAAGCCTGGCGCCGGCGGCAACATCGGCGGCATCGATGCGGTGCGGTCGGCGCCCGACGGCCACACGCTGTTCATGACCACCAGCGGCATCCAGGCGATCAACCCGGCGCTCTACGCCAAGATGCCGTTCGACCCGAACAAGGACCTGCTGCCGGTCGCGGCGCTGGTCTCGCTGTCGAACGTGCTGGTGGTGCATCCGTCGGTGAAGGCGAATACGGTCCCGGAGCTGCTCGCCCTGTTGCGTGCGCAGCCGGGCGCGCTGACCTTCGCCTCTAGCGGCGCCGGCACCAGCATCCACATGTCGGGCGAGATGTTCAAGCAGCTCGCCAAGGTCGACATGGTCCACGTGCCGTACAAGGGCAGCGCCCCCGCCCTGACCGATCTGCTCGGCGGCCAGGTCAACCTGATGTTCGACAACATCCCCTCGTCGCTGCCCCACATCCGCAGCGGCAAGCTGCGCGCGCTCGCCACCACCGGCGCCAAGCGCGACCCGGCGCTGCCCGACCTGCCGACCGTCGCCGAGGCAGGCGTCGCCGGCTACGAGGCAGGCGTGTGGTTCGGCCTGGCGGTTCCGGCCGGCACGCCGCGCGAGATCATCTCCAAGGTGGCCGACGAGGCGATCAAGGGCACGAAATCGCCCGAGTTCATCAAGCGGATGAGCGAACTCGGCTACGTGATCATCGGCGCCGGCCCGGATGCGATGGCCGACATGAATCGGGCCGAAGTCGCCCGCTGGGGCCCGATCGTCAAGGCCTCGGGCGCCAAGGCCGACTGACCCCGGGCCATCGCGCCGACGGCAGCCCGCCCGGGCTGCCGTTCGCCTGGCGACGACGCAGACCGGGCGTGCGTCGCCCCCGGCCGGCCGGCCGTCCCCGGCCCGGGCGCGTCCGACCCCCCGGCTTGTAGACTCGGCCGGTCCCGTCGACCTGCCACGATGCCGCCCGCCCACCCGCCTCGCAAGACCCCCGATCGCCCCGGCGAGCCCGTCTCGGCCCCCGCCGCGACGACGGCTGTCCCCGGCGTCTCCGGGGCATCGGGCAAGGCGCAGGCCGAGCACGACGACACCTTGCCGCTGCCCGGCGCGCGGCCGCGGATCGGCCTGCCGATCCTGCTGCCGGCGACCGCCGCCCTGGCGGTCCTCGCCGCGCACCTGCTCCTCGGCGCAGTCCTGGTGGCCATGGACTGGGCGGTCTCCCCGGGCGGGCTGCTGGCCGCCAGCCTCATCGTCAGTCTCGCCGTGTCGGTCTGCGCGCTCTGGCTCTCCGGCCGCTGGCTGGGCCGTCGCATCGTCGGCATCATCGAGGCGCTCGAACGCACCCAGGTGGGCGACTACACCCACCGTGTCTCGAGCGGGCTGCACGATGACGTCGGCATGCTGGCCCGGCGCGTGAACCTGCTGGTGGCGACCTCTGCGGCGCGGGAGAAGCGCATCATCGAGTCGGCGCTGTCCGATCCGCTGACGGGGCTGCCGAACCGCACGCTGCTCACCGAGCGGATCCGCCATTCGCTCGCGCTCTCGCGGCGGTCCCGCGCCCCGTTCTGCGTGGCGGTGCTCGACCTCGACCGGTTCAAGTTCATCAACGACACGCTCGGTCACGGCGCCGGCGACACCGTGCTGCGCGAGGTCGCCCGGCGGTTGCGCGCGACGGTGCGCGAGACCGACACGGTCGCCCGGCTCGGCGGCGACGAGTTCGTCCTGCTGCTGGCCGGCGGCGAGGATGCGGGCCGCGAGGTCTGCACCCGGATCATCGACTCGATGCGCACGCCACTGGCGCATCGCGATCAGCTCATCGACATCGGGCTGTCGCTCGGACTGGCGGTGCATCCGCAGCACGGCGACGACGACGTGACGCTGCTGCGGCACGCCGACACCGCGATGTATCGCGCCAAGCGCCGGCGCGCCGGCGTCGAGGTGTTCGATGGCGAGTCGCATGAAGTCCGTCGCAGCTACCTGTCGATGCTCGGCGAGCTGCGGACGGCGCTCGAGGGCGGGCAGCTCGTCCTCGACTACCAGCCCAAGCTCGACCTCACCAGCGGCCTGATCGTCGGCGTCGAGGGCCTGGTGCGCTGGAACCACCCGACCCGCGGCCGCGTGCCGCCCAGCGAGTTCATCCCCTTCGCGGAACAGACCGGCTTCATGCGCGAGATCACGCCCTGGGTGGTCGCCGAAGGGGTCCGATTCGCCGCGGAGCTCGCCGCGCGCGGGCTGCGCCTGAGCGTCGCCATCAACGTGTCGGCGCAGGACATCGAGAATCCGGCGCTCTCGTCCAAGGTCGCGGCCATCCTGGCCGAGCGCAAGCTCGACGCCGCACGACTCACCCTCGAGATCACCGAGAGCGGCCTGCTGAGCGAGACGGAAGCTGCGCTCGGGAACCTGCAGACCATCGCGGCACTCGGCGTGCGGCTCGCGGTCGACGACTTCGGCACCGGCTACGCGACGCTCAAGCAGCTCCAGAAGCTGCCCGTCCACGAGCTCAAGATCGACCGGTCGTTCGTGAGCGGCATGAACGCGAACCGGGGCAACGAGACGATCGTCCGCTCGACGATCGACCTCGCCAAGCAGCTCGGCCTGAGGACGATCGCCGAGGGCGTCGAGACCGTCGCCGAGCTCCGCGCGCTGGCCTCGATGGGCTGCGACGAGATCCAGGGCTACTACCTCGCCAAGCCGATGATCGCGGCCGAGGTCATCGCCTGGGTCGAGATGCGCCACGCGCTCTACGCCTCGTCGCGCGAGGCCTACTTCCGGACGATCGTCGAACGCTGACGCTGCGGATCGCGGCGGGCATGCCGATTGCCTCGACCGACTGCGATGACCGGCCGGCCTGCCCGGCCCCGCACGAGCCGGAGGCGCTCCATGACTACCGATACCCCCGATACGGCCTCACCCGCCGGACAGTCCCCCCAGCGCGATGCACTGCTCGAACGGCAGGTGCTCGACCTAGTCCGCGACTGGATGCGCCGGACGCTGGAGAGCGAAGCGGCGAATACCGAGGCGGCGATCGATCGAGGCTCGTTCGAGTCGTTCCCCGCCAGCGACCCGGTGGCGCCGGCCACCGCGACGAGCGACCGCGCGCCGGCCTGCGTCGAGTTCGACTGCACGATGCGTCGCAGGGAGCTCGTCTTCCGGTGTGCGACGCGCGAACCCGACGCGCACCGGCCGCCGCCGGCCTGGACGATCGAAGGCGACCACGGTGACGGCTGCCGCATGACGCTGCGGGTCTGGGTCGAGGACGAGCCGGCCGAGGGACCGGTCCCGTCCACGCTCGACCTCGAACCGGTCCATGCCAGCATGCGGCCGCGCCAGCGGGAGCGGCGTACCGGTACCGAGCGACGCACGGGCGATCGCACGATGCCCGCCGGCTTCGATCGGCGCCGCGCAGGGCGACGGGCGATCGAGGGCGTGGCGGCCGGCTGAGCGACACGTGTGGGCGACACGTGTGGGCGACTGAGCTGGGCGACTGAGCTGCGCGATCGACCTGAGCGATCGACCTGAGCAACGCCCCGAGCGACGGACCCGAGCCGCGCTCCCCCGAGCCGCGCGCCGGGCGCCGCCCGTGCCCGGCGTACACTGCCCGCGATGTCCCAGCCGCCGCCCGCACCCCGCTCCGTATCGCGCCCGGGGACCGACGCCCCTCCCGCGCTCCAGGCCGCGCTGCGGGCACGCGCCATCGCTGGCGACGAGGAGGCGATCGGCGACGAGGCGCGCCGCGATGCGTTCGCCGCGTTCCTCTACGGCATGGCGCTCGGCTTCGTCGGCCGCGATGACACCGACGACGAGACCCCGCTCGCCGAGCGCGTCGATGCGCTGGCGACCACCCTCGCGAGAGCCGTCATCGGACTCGCCTTCCGTGACGCCTGCAGGGCGGTCGAGGCGGTCGCCGATGCACTCGTCAGCACCGAGCCCGACCCGGCCGTCGCCGGCCTCGTCCATGGCGGCGTCGCCGCCGCCGGAGACTGGACCGATGGCGACACGGGTGCCTTCGAGTCGCGGGTGCTCCAGGCCACCGCGAGCGACGCGTTCACGTCGGATCGCGCCCTGCGGCCGCGGCGCTGAGCCGCGCGCGTCCGTCGCTCAGTTCCGTCGCTCAGTTCCGTCGCTCAGTTCCGTCGCTCAGGTCCGGCGGGGCTCGGTCCCCTGCAGCATCCGCTCCACGTACCGCGCGATCAGGTCGATCTCGAGGTTCACCTTCACGCCCGGAGCCAGGCGCTTGAGCGTGGTTGCCTGGATGGTGTGCGGGATGAGGTTGATGCTGCAGTCGCAGCGTCCGTCGGGCAGATCGGTCACGAGGTTGACCGTCAGGCTGGTGCCGTCGATGGTGACCGAGCCCTTGTAGGCGAGGTACTTCGACAGTTCGGCGGGCACCCGAACGTCGAGCCGCCACGACTCGCCCACCTGCTCGAACACCGCCACCTCGCCCAGACCGTCGACGTGGCCGCTGACCAGGTGTCCGCCGAGCCGATCCGAGAGCCTGAGCGCCTTCTCGAGATTGACCTCGCCCGGCGCATCGAGACCGACCGTCTTCGACAGGCTCTCGCGGGAGACCTCGACGGCGAAGCGTGTGCCGTCGACCGAGATCGCGGTCATGCAGGCCCCCTGGATGGCGATCGAATCGCCGACGGCGACGTCGCCGAGTCCGAGGCCGGCGGACTCGACGGTCAGGCGCACGCCGGCGCCCTCGCCGAGCGGATCGATGCGCTCGATGCGGCCGACGGCCGCGACGATGCCTGTGAACATGTCGGAAAGCGCTCCGCTGTGGAATCGGGGAAAGAGGGGTCGAACCGCCCGGATCAGAACCGCGCCATCAGGCGCAGGTCGTCGCCGAGCCGCTCGACGTCGGTGAAGCGCAGCTGTCGGCGTCCGTCGAGCGACTCGGGCGCCGGCAGCGTGAACATCGGCAGGCCGCCGCCCAGCAGCGAAGGCGCCACATAGGCGAGGAGTTCGTCGACCATGCCGGCACGCACCAGCGAACCGTTGAGCTTGTGCCCGGCCTCGACATGGATCTCGTTCAGGCCGCGCGCGCCCAGTTCGGCCATCAGCGCCGCGAGATCGACCTTGCCTTCCGGGTTCGCCAGCTGCAGCACCTCGCAGCCCCGGTCGCGAAGCTCGCGGATCTTGTCCGGGTTGTCGACCGCGCAGGCCACCCAGGCAGGCGCCCCCTTGAGCACCTTCGCCTCGAGGTCGATCTCGAGCCGGGAGTCGACGATGATCCGGGTCGGCTGACGGGTGGTCTCGACCATGCGGACCGAGAGCTGCGGGTCGTCGTCGCGGACCGTCCCGATGCCCGTGAGGATCGCGCAGGCCCGCGCGCGCCACGCGTGCCCGTCGCGGCGCGCCGGCTCCCCGGTGATCCACTGGCTGGTGCCGTCGGCGAGCGCGGTCAGACCGTCGAGCGAGGCCGCGACCTTCAGCCTCACCCACGGCCGGCCGCGCGACATCCTGGCGACGAAGCCGATGTTCAGCTCGGTCGCCTCGTGCTGCAGCAGCCCGCAGCGCACGTCGACGCCGGCATCGCGCAGCCGGGCGAGGCCGCGGCCGTTGACCGTCGGATTCGGGTCCTCCATCGCCGCGATCACGCGAGCGACGCGGGCCTCGACCAGCGCATCGACGCAGGGCGGGGTCCGGCCGAAGTGGCTGCACGGCTCGAGCGTGACGTAGACGGTGGACCCGCGGGCGCGCCCGGCCGCCTCGCCCAGCGCGACGATCTCGGCGTGGGGCTCGCCGGCGCGGCGATGCCAGCCCTCCCCGACCACCTGCCCGTCCTTCACGACCACACACCCGACGCGTGGATTCGGCGTCGTGGTCGCCAGCCCGAGCCGGGCGAGCTCGAGCGCCCGGCTCATGAATCCGTGGTCGGCGGAGGTGAACATCGCACGATTCTAGCGTGGAGCCGCGGCAACCCGGCCCCCTGGCCAGGTCGACCATGCTTGGTCCGGCGAGACAATGCGGCTAGGCTTGCGCCATAACCGATCAAGCGGAGGAGATGCCGTGCCCGAATCCAAGTCAATCCTGGACCATGTCTACGACCACGAGCAGGCCCACGCCGATCGGGTCTTCCTGACGCAGCCCTACGACGGTGGCAAGACCATCGACTACACCTGGGGCGAGGTCGTCGACCAGGCGCGGCGCATGGCCGCTCACCTGCGCGCGCGCGGCATCGGCGACGGCTCGCACGTCGCGATCCTGTCGAAGAACTGCGCGCACTTCTTCATGGCCGAACTCGCCATCTGGATGGCCGGCGGCACGACGGTCGCGATCTTCCCCACCGAGGGCCCGGACACCATCCGCTACGTGCTCGAGCACAGCGACTCGAAGCTGCTGTTCGTCGGCAAGCTCGATACATGGCCCCAGCAGGAGCCGGGCGTGCCCGAGGGCATGCCGCGCATCGCCTTCCCGCTCGCACCGCCGACGCGCCACGAGAAGTGGGACGAGATCGTCGGCCGGACCGAGCCGCTGGCGGGCCGCCGCGCGCGCGGCGCCGACGAGCTGGCGATGATCATCTACACCTCCGGGTCGACCGGCACGCCCAAGGGCGTGATGCACAGCTTCGGCAGGGTGTCGGTGTGCGCCGAGCGCGTCTGCGCCAGCGAGCGCTACAGCGAACGCGACCGCGTGATCTCGTACCTGCCGCTCGCCCACGTGTTCGAGCGATCGTTCATCGAGGCCGCGGCGTTCGTCGCCTCTCCGCACGTCTTCTTCAGCGAATCGCTCGAGACCTTCGTCACCGACGTGCGGCGCGCCCGCCCGACGCTGTTCATCTCGGTGCCCCGGCTGTGGGTGAAGTTCCAGCAGGGCGTGCTGCACAAGATGCCGCCGAAGAAGCTCGACCTCTTCCTGAAGATCCCGATCCTGGGCGGCATCGTCCGCAAGAAGATCCTCGACGGCCTGGGGCTCGATCAGGTGCGCCTCGCGGGCAGCGGCTCCGCGCCGATCCCGCCCGAGGTCATCTCGTGGTACCGGCGCCTCGGCCTGAACCTGATGGAGGGCTACGCGATGACCGAGGACTTCGCGTACTCGCACAGCTCGAAGGCCGATGCGAGCGCGCCCGGCTGGGTCGGTGTCCCCTACCAGGGCGTCGAGGTGAAGATCAGCGAGGACGGCGAAGTGCTGATCAAGTCGCCGGGCCAGATGGTCGGCTACTACAAGCAGCCCGAACTCACCGCCGAGTCGCTTACGCCCGACGGCTTCTTCCGGACCGGCGACCTCGGCGAGCGCAACGCGAAGGGCATGCTCAAGCTGACCGGCCGCGCCAAGGAACTGTTCAAGACCGCCAAGGGCAAGTACGTCGCCCCGGCGCCGATCGAGAACCTGCTCGGCGAGAGCCCGATGATCGAGACGGTGATGGTCTCGGGCGTGGGGCAGCAGGCCGCCTACGGGCTGGTCGTGCTGGCCGAGGACCTTCGTCCGAAGATGGGCGATCCCGCGGTCCGCGCGGAAGTCGAGCGTGAGCTCGGGGAGCGGCTGCGGCAGGTCAATGCGCGCGTGGCGGACTACGAGCAGCTGAAGATGCTGGTGATCGCCCGCGAGCCCTTCTCCATCGAGAACGGGCTGCTGACGCCGACGATGAAGATCCGCCGTGCGCGCATCGAGACTTCGGTGGCCCCGAAGCTCGACGCCTGGTACGCCCAAAAAGGCCCGGTGGTCTGGGCCTGAGCCGGGGTTTCAGCGGCCACTGGCCGCTGCCGGCTCAGGGGGTTCCGGCATGCTTGCCGGAACCCGGGTGCGTGTGTCTCGACGGCCACTGGCCGCTGAAGTAGACCCTCCCCTACTTCTTCCGCCCCTTCACCGCCTTCGGCTGCACTTCCTCGATCGCCGACGCGAACTCGTCGACATCGCCGAACTCCCGATAGACCGACGCGAACCGCACGTACGCGATCTTGTCGATCTTCTTGAGCTCGCGCATCACCAGTTCGCCGATGCGTTCGCTCGGCACCTCGCGCGCCCCCAGCGCCAGGAGCTTCTCCTCGATGCGGCCGATCGTCGCGTCGACCGCCTCCGAGGTCACCGGCCGCTTGCGCAGCGCCAGCGCCAGCGAGGCGCGCAGCTTGCGGCGGTCGTAGTCGGCACGCATGCCGTTCTTCTTGACCACCGAAGGCAGCGACAGCTCGACGCGCTCGTACGTGGTGAAGCGCTTGTCGCAGTGGACGCAGCGACGTCGCCTGCGCATCGCGTCGCCGTCGTCGGCTTCGCGGGTCTCGATGACCTGGGTGTCGGGGTGATCGCAGAAGGGGCAGCGCATCGCGCGGATTGTGCCACGCGGGCGCCGCCCCTCCGGTGCTTCAGCGGTAGACCGGGAAGCGTGCGGTCAGTGCGCCGACCTTGGCGCGCACGCGGTCGATGTTCGCCGCATCGCGCGGTGCATCGAACACGTCCGCGATCAGGTTGCCCACCTGCTGCGCCTCGGCCTCGCCGAAGCCGCGCGTGGTCATCGCCGGCGTGCCGAGCCGGATGCCGCTGGTGACGAAGGGCTTCTCGGGATCGTTCGGGATCGAGTTCTTGTTGACGGTGATGTGCGCCTGCCCGAGCACCGCCTCGGCCTCCTTGCCGGTGATCGACTTGGCACGCAGGTCGACCAGCATGACGTGCGACTCGGTACGGCCCGAGACGATCCTCAGTCCGCGGCCGATCAGCGTCTCGGCGAGCACGCGCGCGTTCGAGATCACCTGCTTCTGATAGTCCTTGAACGACGGCTGCAGCGCCTCGCGGAAGGCCACCGCCTTCGCCGCGATCACGTGCATCAGCGGGCCGCCCTGCAGCCCGGGGAACACCGCCGAGTTGATGGCCTTCTCGTGTTCCGCCTTCATCAGGATGATGCCGCCGCGCGGCCCGCGCAGGCTCTTGTGGGTGGTCGAGGTGACGACGTCGGCATGCGGCACCGGGTTCGGGTACACGCCCGCGGCGACGAGGCCCGCGTAGTGGGCCATGTCGACCATGAAGATCGCACCGATCTCCTTGGCGACCCGTGCGAAGCGCTCGAAGTCGATCCGCAGCGCATAGGCCGACGCGCCGGCGATGATCAGCTTCGGCTTGGTCTCGCGGGCACGGCGCTCCATCGCGTCGTAGTCGATCGCCTCGTTCGCGTCGAGCCCGTAGGACACCACGTCGAACCACTTGCCCGACAGGTTGAGCGGCATGCCGTGGGTGAGATGCCCCCCCTCGGCGAGGCTCATGCCCATGATGCGGTCGCCCGGCTTGAGGAACGCGAGGAACACCGCCTGGTTCGCCTGCGCGCCCGAATGCGGCTGGACGTTGACGGCATCCGCGCCGAACAGCGCCCGTGCGCGCTCGATCGCCAGCGCCTCGGCCACGTCGACGTGCTCGCAGCCGCCGTAGTAGCGCTTGCCCGGATAGCCCTCGGCGTACTTGTTCGTGAGCTGGGAACCCTGTGCCGCCATCACGGCCGGGCTCGCGTAGTTCTCGGACGCGATCAGCTCGATGTGGGCTTCCTGGCGTCGGTCTTCGGCCTGGATGGCCTGCCAGAGTTCGGGATCGACCTGAGCGATCCCCTGGTTGCGGTCGTACATGCTGAGTCCTAATTGCAGTCGGATGCTCCGGCGTGCGGCCGGCCACTGCCCAGGCGAACGGCGAATGGCCCGTCGGGCCACCTGATCCGCGTTTCACGGTGTCGATTCACCCTTACTCGCCAGTCACGCGGACAGCACCGGATTGTACGGGATCGGAGCCGGATCCGCCGGCATCGTCTGCGTTCGGACGCAGGCTTTTCGCGCAGATCGACGGGCCGCCCCTCAGAGCTCGTCGAGTGCGTCCTGCCAATGCCCGACGTCGCCCCAGGTCAGCAGCTCGAAGCGCGACCCGTCGAACCGCAGCCGGTTCAGCCCGGCGTTGGGAATGTCGAAGTCGCGCGGCGCCTGCAGCGCGAGCCCGCGGCACAGTCGGTTGGCGACGTCCAGCACGCCGCCATGGGTGACCACGACGACCGTGCGGCCGGGATGGGCGGTCGCCAGGTCGACGAGCACCGCCTCGATGCGCCGCGCGAAGGTCCGCAGGGACTCGCCGCCGTCGATGTCGTAGTCCGGGTCGCGGTGCATCCAGCGCTCGTAGCGCTCGGGATCGTCGCGCTTGAGGTCCGGATAGGTCTGGCCCTGGAAGATGCCGAAGTGCCGCTCCCGCAGCCGGGGGTCGAGGGCGACCTCCAGGCCCAGGGCCGCCGCGATCGGTTCGGCGGTCTGGCGGCAGCGCAGCAGGTCGCTGCTGACCATCGCGGGGGCCGGCGCACCGACGGCGGGCGCGAGGCCCCAGCGCTCGCGCTCGACGTCGAGGCGACGTGCAGCCGCGCGTGCCTGGCGCACGCCCTCGTCGTGCAGGGGCGTGTCGAGCTGCCCCTGGATGCGGCGCTCGCGGTTCCACGCGGTCTCGCCGTGGCGAAGCAGGATCAGGTCGGTCGGGGGCATCGTGGAGCGTCTTGGGGAAAGCGGTCGGCCGTACGGCCGCCCGCGGGAAAAAGCGGCCGGCCTTGCTGCCGCCTCAGGCCACGGACCCTGCCGACGGCTCCGCCAGCCGGGGGTTCAGGCTGTAGCGGCCGGAGATCGCTGCGCGGGCGAGCACGTGGCCCTGCATCGCGGCGAGCACCTGCGCCGCGCCGAAGCGCCCCTCGATCGGAAGGCGATCGAGGTCGAGCGCATGCAGCGTGAACTGGTAGCGATGGATCAGCGCATCGTTCCAGGGCGGGCACGGGCCGTCGTAGCCGTAGTACTCCCCGGCCATGTCGTGATCCTGCGCGAACCACGCGGTGTAGTCGTTGAGTCCGTGCCGCGCGCCCTGCTTCGTCTCCGGGCCGGGCTTGCCCTTCGGCACGACCTCGTCCGAGAACTCTCCCGCCGCGATCGATCCGAGCCGGGGCGGCAGGTCGATCAGCACCCAGTGATGGAAGTCGACGCGCGCAAGCGAAGCCGGCACCTCACGATCCGGGTGATTGACGTCGTCGGGCACGCCGGGCGCATCGGCGTCGTGGCAGGTCAGCACGAGCGAGCGGGTCCCCTCGGGCAGGTCCCACCATGCGAGATGCGGATTCCGGTTGGGCGCGAGCGCGACGCGGTGCTTGGGGTCGATGCGCGCGAAGGCGAACTCGGCGGGAATCGCCTCGCCGTCGAGGAAGGAGTCGCTCCACAGCTTCATGTCGTGACCTCGTCCGATGGCCCCGTCTCGGGATCTGCGCGCAACCAGAAGGTGACCGGCCCGTCGTTGACCAGATGCACCTGCATGTCCGCTCCGAAGA
>CAIUGQ010000324.1 GCA_903898725.1 uncultured Burkholderiales bacterium
CCCGGCGCTGAAGGCGCACCTCGCAGCACGCAGGCCCGCGCGCCCGTGACGGCGGCGGCGACGGCGACGGCGACGTCGACGTCGACGTCGACGGCGCGCCTGCCGAGGGTGCCGCGCGCGAACGCTTGTACCATCGCCCTCGACCAACACCGCCGCACGGGGCCGCCTTGAAGATCGCCACCTGGAACGTCAACTCCCTGAAGGTCCGACTGCCGCACGTGCTCGGCTGGCTCGAGGCGAATCCGGTCGACGTGCTCTGCCTGCAGGAGACCAAGCTCGTCGACGAGAAGTTCCCCGCCGCCGAACTCGCCGCGGCCGGCTACCGCTCGGTGTTCTCCGGGCAGCCGACCTACAACGGCGTCGCGCTGCTCTGGCGCGCCGACCGCGGCTGGGACGCACGCGACCTGACCGTGGGCAACCCGCGCTTCCCCGACGAGCAGAAGCGGCTGATCGCGGCGACCTTCGGCGACGTCCGGGTGATCAGTGCCTACGTGCCGAATGGCCAGGCGGTGGGCAGCGACAAGTACGACTACAAGCTGCGCTGGCTCGATGCGCTCGCGGCCTGGCTGAGCGACGAGATCGCTGCCGCGCCGAGGCTGGTCGTCGGCGGCGACTACAACATCGCGCCTGCCGACGCCGACGTGCACGACCCGGCCGCCTGGGCCGACCAGGTGCTGTGCTCGGTCCCCGAGCGCGAACGCTTCGGCGCCCTGCTCTCGCTCGGCCTCACCGACGCCTACCGGATGTTCGAGCAGCCGCCGAAGACATACAGCTGGTGGGACTACCGGCAGCTCGGGTTCCAGAAGAACCGCGGACTGAGGATCGACCACCTGCTGGTGAGCGCGGCGCTGGCCGGCTCGGTACGCGCCTGCTCGATCGACCGTGCGCCGCGCAAGCTCCCCCAGCCCTCGGACCACGCGCCGGTGACCGTCGAGCTCGGCCCGGCCGAGGCGGCGACGGCCTGAGCCGGCGCGGCACGCCTCAGAGGTGTGCTGCCGCCATCGCGCCGAGCGCGAGTCCGGCCGCCGCCACCACGAAGACGCCCCGCAGCAGCCAGGCGCGACGCGTGAGCAGCGCGATCGCCGAAAGCGCGATCGAGATCTGGATGACGGTGGTGGCCTGCGCCCAGCGGTGATGCAGGTGCAGCGCCGCGTCGCTGCGCCGGTCCCAGTCCTTCGAGGTGGCCTCGAACGCCTCGGCTTCCTTGCGGATGTCGGCCTTCTCGCGATCGTAGCGCTCGACCTGCCGGCGGTAGCCGTCCCGGCGCTCGGCAGGCACGAGCTCCAAGGCGAATTCAGCGAGGTTCTGCTTGCTGCTCTTGGCCTGGTAGTAGTTCCACTGGTTCGCCGCCTCGGTCTTCGAGATGGCCGCGTTGTTCTTGAACAGCGTCGCGTCCGCCTGGGTCGCGCCGCCCTGATACGAGAAGAGCGCGCCGACCGTCGCCAGGACCGCCGTGGTGACCGCGATGCGGCCCGAGACCGCGTCGGCCGCGCCGTGCGAGGCGGCGTGCTCGAGCTCGTGGTCGTGCGGACCGTGGACGTGGAAATGCGTGCCGGACATCTGCGGCTCCTGGGGACGGGGGAGCCGCATTGAACCACGGGCCGCCGGGCGCGGCGGCGCGCGCGCCGCCCGGCGCCGGTCAGTCGTCCTCGAGGTGCAGGTCCTGGATCTTGCGGGTGATCGTGTTGCGGCCGATGCCCAGCCGGAGCGCCGCATCGATCCGTCGGCCGCGGGTGTGGCGCAGCGCGGTGCGGATGATCGTCGACTCGAAGGTCCGAGTGAGCTGGTCCATCACGTCGGAGGATGCGGGCGGCTCGCCGCCGCGCGCCGACTGTGCGGCGAGCATCTGGGCGACCTCGGACTCCAGCAGCGCGGCCCAGCCCACGCGGGCCGGCGCTGTGCCGCGCGCGGCGCCGTCGCGGGCCGCGAAGCCCGCATCACCCGGCAGGTAGCCGCCCGCCGTCCCCTGACCGCCGACGAAGCCCGACGTGCCGCCGAAGCCGCCGACGCGGGCACCGACCGGCTCGGCGAACGACTCGCCCGCCCCCGCGGCCACCGGCGCCGCGACGCCGGCGAATGCCGGCATCGGTGCGCCGGGCGCGGGGCCGGTCGCATCCGCGCTCGCGGGCGACGGCATCGTGTTCGTGGTGCCCCCCGCCTGCGCGGCGCCGCTGCGGGCGTCGGTCCAGGGCACGGCCGCCTGCACCTCGGGCGGAAGGTCCTTGGGCTCGACGGTCTGCGCCGGCGCCATCACCGTGAGCCAGTGGCAGACGTTCTCGAGCTGGCGCACGTTGCCCGGCCACGAGAAGGCACCCAGCCGGATCAGCGCCTCGTCGGACAGGCGCTTGGTCTCGACGCCGAGCTCGCGCGCGCTGCGGGTCAGGAAGTGGCGCGCCAGCAGCGGCACGTCCTGCACGCGCTCGCGCAGCGCCGGCAGGCGCAGCCGGATCACGTTGAGGCGGTGGAACAGGTCCTCGCGGAACAGGCCCAGCCGCACGCGCTCCTCGAGGTTCTGGTGGGTGGCCGCGATCACGCGGACGTTGGCCTTCTGCGGCTGATGGCCGCCGACCCGATAGAAATGGCCGTCGGAGAGCACGCGCAGCAGGCGCGTCTGCAGTTCGGCCGGCATGTCGCCGATCTCGTCGAGGAACAGGGTGCCGCCCTCGGCCTGCTCGAAGCGGCCGCGCCGCATCTGCTGCGCGCCGGTGAACGCGCCGCGCTCGTGTCCGAAGAGCTCGCTCTCGAGCAGGTCGCGCGGGATCGCCGCGGTGTTCAGCGCGACGAAGGGCTGGGCCCCTCGGGGCGAGTGCTTGTGCAGCGCGCGCGCGATCAGCTCCTTGCCGCTGCCCGACTCGCCGGTGATCATCACCGTGACGTTGGACTGCGAGAGTCGGCCGATCGCACGGAAGACCTCCTGCATCGCCGGCGCCTGCCCGAGCATCTCGGGCGTCTCGAGCACCGTCTCCTCGGCCGCCGCCTCGCGTTCGCTCTCCTCCACCGCGCGGCGGATCAGCTCGATCGCCTTGGGCAGGTCGAAGGGCTTGGGCAGGTATTCGAACGCCCCGCCCTGGAACGCCGAGACGGCGCTGTCCAGGTCCGAGAAGGCGGTCATGATGATCACCGGCATGCCGGGCCGGCGCAGCTTGACCTTCTGCAGCAGCTCGATCCCCGACTCGCCCGGCATCCGGATGTCGGACACCAGCACCTGCGGGGCATCGAGATCGAGGGCGCTCAGGCAGTCCCTGGCGGAGCCGAAGGCCCGCACGTCGAAGCCTTCGCGCGACAGCGCCCGCTCGAGCACCCAACGAATCGACTGGTCATCGTCGACGATCCACACTGCGTTCATTCGTGCTGCTTCCCCTGGCTGTCCGCCCCGAGTCGCCCACGAAGGGCCACGTGTCAGGGCAGCGGCAGCAGTATCCGGAAATCGGTCCGGCCCGGATGGCTGTCGCATTCGATGACACCTCCGTGCTGCTGCACGAAGGTCTGCGCGAGCGTCAGCCCCAGACCGCTCCCGCCTTCGCGTCCCGAGACCAGCGGATAGAAGATCCGGTCGCGGATCTCTTCCGGCACGCCCGGGCCGTCATCGATCACATGCAAGTCCAATGCCAGGCGATAGCGGACCTTGTCGATCGTGACCTGGCGGGCGATCCGCGTGGTCATCAGGATGTGTCCGTGACCGTGCATCGCCTGTGCGGCATTGCGCACGAGGTTGAGCACCGCCTGGATCAGCTGCTCCTTGTCGCCACGGAAATCCGGCAGGCTCGCGTCGTAGTCGCGGTCGATCGACAGGCCCTGCGGATACTCGGCGGTGACCACCGAGCGCACCCGTTCGAGCACCTCGTGGATGTTCACGTCCCCCACGAGCCGCGGATGGCGATGCGGCGCCAGCAGCCGATCGACCAGGGTCTGCAGGCGGTCGGCCTCCTTGATGATCACCTGCGTGTACTCGCGCAGGCTCGATCCGCCGACCTCCGACTCCAGCAGCTGCGCCGCCCCACGGATGCCGCCGAGCGGGTTCTTGATCTCGTGGGCGAGGTTGCGCACCAGCTCCCGATTGACGCGCACGGACTCCAGCATCCGCGATTCGCGGTCGATGCGGATGCGCTGGTCGATCTCGCGGAACTCGAGCAGCAGCGAGCCGAGGTCGCTCTCGAGCACGACCGCCACGCAGTGGACGGCCAGCGGTTCGCGACCGATGCGGTGCAGCGTCACGTCCTGGCGCTTCTGACCGAACGCGTTGTTGCAGGCCTCGGCGAGCAGGCTGTCGATGATGCCGCCGTTGCTGAACTGGCGGGCGAAGAGGGCGCCCTCGATCACCCGCTGCGGCAGCTCGAAGAGCTGCTCGGCCGCCTGGTTGAGAAAGGTGGTGTGCCCCTGATCGTCGAGCAGCACGATGGCGCAGGCCAGCAGGTCCAGGCCGGCGAGGCGCGAGGCCGGCTGGCGGCGCCGGTCCGTGCCTTCCGGCAGGCGGGAGGTCGGGGTCATCGGGTGGGAGCGGTGCGAAGAAGAGGCGAAGGGATGCGCGAACGGCCGGGACACGGCAGGCGCCGGGGGCGGCGCGGACCCGGGGTCATTCGCGCAGCGAGGTGACCTCGCGCTTGAGCGAGGCGATCGAACTCTCGCTGCGCGCGATGTCGTCGCGCAGGCGCTGCACGCGGTCGAGGTACTTCTGGTAGTTGCGCTCGTCGCCGCGCCGATCGGGTTCGCCGCCGTTGAACTCGGCACGAAGCTCGCCGAGACGCGCCTCCTCCTTGCGCAGCTCGTCCTCGAGGATGCGGCGCCGGTCGAGATCGCGCGAGCGCTGGGCGCCGGCGTCGACGCGCGGGAAGCCCGCCGGCGTCGGCGTGGCCGTGCTCCCGCCCTTCGCAGCGGGCTGGGCAGGCAGCTTGGGCGCCGGGATGGTGGTGAGGTTGGGCAGATCGACCGAGCGACAGCGCGCATCGCGGCTGCTCGCCGGGCTGTTGCTGTACTCGATGCCGCCGCCCGGCGTCTCGCAGCGCCACACCTGAGCCTGTGCGACCGAGGGCATCGCCGGGGCCGCTGCCAGCAGCACGAGCGCGAGCCAGGAACGACGTAGGGGTCGTGTCATGCGCGGAGTTTAAAACAAAAGGGGGCGGTTTCCCGCCCCCTTCGTCGGCCCGGACGCACCTCGCGGGCGGCCGGGCCGTGCGCCGATCGTCTCCGATCAGAGCGAGTAGTACATGTCGAACTCGACCGGGTGGGTCGTCATGCGGAAGCGGGTGACCTCTTCCATCTTCAGCGCGATGTACGCGTCGAGCATGGAGTCGCTGAACACGCCGCCACGGGTCAGGAACTCGCGGTCCTTGTCCAGGTAGTCGAGGGCCATGTCGAGCGACGAGCACACCGTCGGGATCTTCGCGTCCTCTTCCGGCGGCAGGTCGTACAGGTTCTTGTCG
>CAIUGQ010000325.1 GCA_903898725.1 uncultured Burkholderiales bacterium
CGCATCGAGGGGCGCCCGCTCGCCGAGTGGCGCTACCGCGACTTCGGCTCGCTGGTCTCGCTCGGCGAGTACTCGACGGTGGGCAACCTGATGGGCGCGCTGGTGGGCGGCAACCTGTGGGTCGAGGGGCTGTTCGCCCGCGCGATGTACAAGTCGCTCTACAAGATGCACCAGGTGGCGCTGCACGGGTACTGGAAGACCGCGGTGGGCTCGGCCTCGCGGCTGCTCACCCGCAGCACCGAGCCGCGGGTGAAGCTGCACTGATCGCGGCTGCTCAGCGGGGCGGGGCGGCCGTGAGGCTTCGCGGGGGCGCGAGCGTGGCGCCCTCGATGCCGTGCCGCGTCAGCGACCCCGAGACGAATCCGTTCGCCTTCATCTCCTCGATGAAGTCGGCGAGCCAGGCCTGCGCGGCGTAGCGGCCCCGGGGCACGCCCATGGCCTGCTCGATCACCATGAACCGGCCGGGCAGCATGCGCACGCCGCCGACCCGCTTCGCGTCGGACTCGAGCTGCTGCCTGACGCCGGCCGCGACCTCGAGCCGTTCCGCGAGGAACAGGTCGATCACCGCCGGCGAGGTCGGCGCGCGCGCGAGCGACGCGGACTTGAGCTCGCGCGTGAGGTAGAGGTCGTAGGCGCTGCCGCGGCCGACGGCCACGCGGGTGCCCGGGCGGTCGACCTCCTCGTTGCGGGTCAGCGGGGAGCCCTCGCGGACCAGGTAGGCGCCCTCGATGATCACGTAGGGCGCGGTGTACTCGGTGTCGGCAGCGCGCACCGGGTCGATCGCGACGAAGGCCAGGTCCACGCGGTTCGACTTCACCGCCTCGACGACCGCGCCCGCGGAGGTGAACTCGACGAGCTGCAGCGGCAGATCGAGCCGGCGTGCCGCCTCGCGCGCGAGGTCGACCGACACGCCCTGCGGCTCGCCCATCGGCCCGCGCCGCGCGAGGATCGGGTTGCCGGAGTTGATCGCGGCGCGCAGCGTGCCGCCGGGGGCGAGCTCGGCGGCGGCGCGCGGGTCGGCGCCGGGACCGAAGCCGACACAGCCGGCGAGCAGCGCGGCGACGGTGACGGCGCTCGCGATCCGGAGCAGCGAGCGGACCCTGCGGCGCGACGGCGACCCGCTTCGGGAGATGTGATGCATGGGGGTGTCTCTTCGGGTCCGGGCGGGCCCAGTGGCCCGTGCCGATGGTAACGCGGCGGACCTTGCCGTCGGCGCTCGGGCGCGGCGCTCGCCGGGCCGGCGTGGCCCGGAAACTGGGGTCGCGGGACGACTTCGGCTATAACGGGCGCGAGCCCGTCCGCCCGAATCGATGCACCGCGCCCCCATGCCGTCCTCCGATCCCCAGCCCGACCGTCCCGCAGCACGCTCGCCGCATCCGCGCCGCGTGCTGATGCTCGGGTCCACCGGCACGATCGGGCAGGCGACCGCGCGCGCGCTCGTGCAGCGCGGCCACGAGGTGGTGTGCGTGGTGCGTCCGCGCGCGCACGACGCTGCGCTTCAGCGGCTGCCTGGCGCGCAGGTGCGCGGCGCCGACGTCACGAACCCCGACTCGCTCGCG
>CAIUGQ010000326.1 GCA_903898725.1 uncultured Burkholderiales bacterium
CCTGCGGATCGGCTACAACCGGGCTGCGCGGCTGCTCGAGCAGATGGAGAAGTCCGGCGTCGTATCGGCGATGGCGACCAACGGCAACCGCGACAGCATCGTGCCGCGGCGTGACGACGACTGAGGCCGCTCCGGGTCGGCGGGCCGGGTGCGCTACCATCGGCGCCACCATGACCGCCTCCATCGCCCCCCCGCGTCGCCCGATCCGCTCGGCGCTCCTGGGTGCCGTCGCCGCTGCCGTGATGGCGCTCGCCACGGCGCCGGGCGCCGCGTCGGCGGCCGCCATCGACCAGCTTCGCGAGTTCGCCAGCGGCACCAAGACCGCCCGTGGCGCGTTCACCCAGCAGCAGGTGCGCAGCAGCGGCCGCAGCGGCGAGAACGCATCCGGCACCTTCGCGTTCTCCCGGCCCGGGCGCTTCCGCTGGGAGGTGGCCGTCCCGTACGAGCAGCTGATCGTCACCGACGGCGAGCGGCTGCACTTCTACGACAAGGACCTGCGGCAGGTCACGGTCCGCAAGGTCGGCGACGCGATCTCCGCCACGCCGGCCGCCATCCTCTTCGGTTCGAACGACCTCGACGCGAGCTTCGTGCTCAAGGATGCGGGCACCGTCGACGGCGTCGAATGGCTCGAGGCGGTGCCGAAGCAGAAGGAGTCCGGCTTCGACCGGATCCGCATCGGGTTCCGGGGCGGTCTGCCCGAGGCCATGGAGGTGCGCGACGCGTTCGGCCAGACGACCCGGTTCGCCTTCTCGAAGATCGAGCGCAACCCGGCACTCGATGCCGGCCTGTTCCGCTTCGCGGTGCCCAAGGGCGTCGACGTCGTCCAGTAGGGCACGGGCCGGGTTCCCGCCGGCCCCGGAGAGTCGCTTGGAAGCATTCCTGGTATCCACCGGCGTCGTCGCCCTCGGCGAGATGGGCGACAAGACGCAGCTGCTGGCCATCGTGCTGGCGGCCATGTTCCGCCGACCCTGGCCGATCGTCGCCGGCATCCTCGTCGCCACGCTCGCGAACCATGCGGCCGCGGGCCTCCTCGGCGGCTGGGTCGCCCAGGCCCTCGGCCCGGACGTCCTGCGCTGGGTCATCGGCCTGTCCTTCATCGCGATGGCCGGATGGATGCTGGTCCCCGACAAGCTCGACGACGATGCCGGTGCCGCCAACCGGCGCTTCGGCGTGTTCGGCACCACCGTGGTCGCCTTCTTCCTCGCCGAAATGGGCGACAAGACGCAGATCGCGACCGTCGCGCTCGCCGCCCGCTACACCGACGTCGTCCAGGTGGTGCTCGGCACGACCTTCGGCATGATGCTGGCCAACGTGCCGGCGGTGTTCCTGGGCGACCGGATCGCTGCGAAGGTCTCGATGAAGCTGGTGCACGGCATCGCCGCGGTGATCTTCGCCGTGCTCGGCGTGCTGACGCTGCTGAACGTCGGCCGGCTGTTCTGAGCGGGGCGCTCAGTCCGCGTCCTTGCCCGGGCGCGCGGCGGCGTCGAGCGACCTGAGCCAGGCGAGCTTCTCGGCGACCTTGGCCTCGAGGCCGCGGTCCGTGGGCTGATACCAGCGCTGGGGCGCGACACCCTCCGGAAAGTAGGTCTGGCCCGCGGCGTAGGCGTTCGGCTCGTCGTGGGCGTACCGGTAGGCCTGGCCGTAGCCCATCTCCTTCATCAGCTTCGCGGGTGCGTTGCGCAGGTGCAGCGGCACGTCGCGCGAGCCGTCGCGCGCGACGAAGTCCTTGGCCTGCTTCCAGGCGGCGTAGGCCGCGTTCGACTTCGCCGCGACGGCCAGGTAGGTCGCGGCCTGCGCCAGCGCGAGCTCGCCCTCGGGCGAACCCAGCCGGTCGTACGCCTCGGCGGCATTCAGCGCGAGCTGCAGCGCCCGCGGGTCGGCGTTGCCGATGTCCTCGCTGGCCATCGCGATCATCCGTCGCGCCAGGTGCCGGCCATCACCGCCGCCGTCGATGATCCGCGCCATCCAGTAGAGCGCCGCGTCGGGCTGGGACCCCCTCAGCGACTTGTGGAACGCGGAGAGCTGCCAGTAGAGCTGGTCGCCCGCCTTGTCGAAGCGCCTGAGCGAGGGGCTCGTGGACGAGCGGGCGAAGTCGCCGGTGACGACCGACACGCTCGCGCCGCGGGCGGCGGTGGTGACCTGCTCGACCAGGTTCAGGAACCGGCGGCCGTCGCCGTCGGCGAAGCCGGCCAGCAGCGCGAGCGCCGCCGCGTCGAGGGTCACGCCCTCCAGATGGGGCCGGGCCCGCTCGTAGAGCCGGCCGAGTTCGTCGGCGTCGAGCGGGTGCAGCGGATACACCTGCGCCCGCGACAGCAGCGCGTTGGTGACCTGCAGGCCCGGATGCTCGGTGGTGCCGCCGACCATCGTGAGCAGCCCGGACTCGACGTGCGGCAGCAGCGCGTCCTGCTGCGACTTGTTGAAGCTGTGGATCTCGTCGATGAACAGGACCGTCGAGGTGCCGCTGCGGTCGAGCGCCTCCTGGGCCGCCTCGATGGCCAGGCGGATGTCCTTGACGCCCGCCAGCACCGCCGAGATGGCGATGAACCGGCTCCGGGTCGCGCTGGCGGCGAGACGGCCGAGCGTCGTCTTGCCCACGCCGGGCGGGCCCCACAGGATGAACGAATGGAGCTTGCCCGCCTCGAAGGCCATCCGCAGGGGCTTGCCGGGCCCGAGCAGGTGCGACTGCCCGACGACCTCGTCGAGGGTCGCGGGGCGCAGCAGCTCGGCCAGCGGGCGTTTCGGGGAGGTCGAGAAGAGGTCCATCGCTCAGGCACATGGTACCGAAGCGCCCGTGACCTGCCCGCTAGAATGGCGTCCATGCTCGATATCCAATACCTCCGCAAGGACCTCGACGGCGCCGCCGCGCGCCTGGCCCTGCGCGGCTTCACGCTCGACACCGACGCGTTCCGGGCCCTCGAAGCCGAGCGCAAGGACGTCCAGACCCGGACCGAAGCGCTCCAGGCGCGCCGCAACACGCTGTCGAAGTCGATCGGCCAGCTCAAGGCGAAAGGCGAGGACGTCTCGGCCGTGATGGCCGAGGTCGCCGGCCTGGGCGACGCGCTCAAGGAGAGCGCCGCCGCCAACGACACGATCCAGGCGCGTCTCGATGCCTGGCTGGCGACGCTCCCCAACCTGCCTCACGACAGCGCGCCGCCCGGGCGATCGGAGGCCGACAACGTCGAGGTCCGGCGCTGGTCGCCCACCGGGACCGAACCCGCCGCCCTCGGATTTCCCGCCCGCGACCACGTCGACCTGGGCATGCCGCTCGGCCTCGACTTCGAGACGGCGGCCAAGCTCTCGGGGGCGCGCTTCGCGCTGATGAAGGGGCCGATCGCGCGGCTGCACCGGGCGCTCGCGCAGCTCATGCTCGACGTGCACACGACCGAGCATGGCTACACCGAGTGCTACACGCCGTACATCGTCAACGCCGAGACCCTGCGGGGCACCGGCCAGCTGCCCAAGTTCGGCGACGACCTGTTCTCGGTGCGCAAGGGCGGGCAGGAGGACGAGGCCGACGGCGCCGGCGCGCTCTACCTGATCCCCACGGCCGAGGTGTCGCTGACCAACATCGTCCGTGGCGAGATCGTCCCCGCCGAGGCGCTGCCGATGCGCCTGACCGCCCACACGCCGTGCTTCCGGTCCGAGGCGGGCGCCTACGGGCGGGACACCCGCGGCATGATTCGCCAGCACCAGTTCGACAAGGTCGAGATGGTCCAGATCCTGCGGCCCGAGCAGTCGTACGACGGGCTCGAGGAGATGGTCGGGCATGCCGAGACCATCCTCAGGCGCCTCGAGCTGCCGTACCGCGTGATGGCGCTGTGCGCGGGCGACATGGGCTTCGGTGCCGCCAAGACTTATGACCTCGAGGTCTGGCTGCCGGGGCAGGGCGCCTACCGCGAGATCTCGTCGTGCTCGAACTGCGAGGCCTTCCAGGCGCGTCGGATGCAGGCCCGGTTCCGGAACGAGCAGGGCCGGCCCGAGCTGCTGCACACGCTCAACGGCTCGGGGCTGGCGGTCGGGCGAGCGCTGGTCGCGGTGCTGGAGAACCACCAGCGCGCCGACGGCTCGATCGGCGTGCCGGCGGCGCTGCGGCCGTATCTGGGCGGCCTCGAGGTGCTGAACGCGGCCTGAGCGATGCGCGCCCGAGCCGGGGCGCGGCGCGTGTGATCGGCCTGCGGCTGCGGTCGCGGCCGCGCCTCAGGCGCGGCGCGAGAAGTACCGCGCGAACATGATCGCGCTGATCGCGCCGAGGCCGGGTCCGGCGAAGCGCGCGAACTCCTCGAAGGTCGTGTCGTACAGGCCGAGCATCGCGGCGACGGGGGTCAGCAGGGCGACGACGGCGAGCAGGGACAAGGCGGCATGCAGTTTCATCACGGGGGTCCGGACAGCGTTCGACGGGCCTCGACACGACGAGGCGTTGCGCCGCAGCTTATCGGCTTGGCCGTGGCCCCCGACCCTTCGGATCTCCGCAGTCGTACACGGACGGGCGGTCTCGGCCGATGAACGGTGCGCGGTGTTACGTGCTATGATCGCGGTCTTGATTGCTCGCGTCTTTTGAACTGTCGAAAGACGACGAAGACCACGGAGAGGTGGCAGAGTGGTCGAATGTACCTGACTCGAAATCAGGCGTACGGGCAACCGTACCGTGGGTTCGAATCCCACCCTCTCCGCCAGACAGTTAGCAAACACGGGCCCTTCGGGCCCGTTTTGTTTTTCTGCGGGTCGATCTGCGGGTCGATCTGCGGACCAGCGTGTCCGCTGCGGAGGTCGTCCCAGGATTCGCCCCCGAACAGGCTGAAGAAAAGTTCGGCACCAGGTGTCGAAATCGCCGCTTCCCGCGTGTCATCCCCGTGAGCAGCGAGCAGAGGCACCCTTCCGGCGCCCCTCGGCTGTCTGAACGAAGGAGCATGACATGACGGCTTTGACACTCGACGCGCGCGGCACCCGCGCTCCCTTCTGGTTCTGGGGCATGGCGGGCTTCGGCGTGCTGTGGAACCTCTTCGGTATCTATCAGTTCATCGGCACCCTCACGCCGGCAGGACGCGCGGCGATGGCAGCCGGCATGACGGCGGCGCAGGCGCAGGTCTACTTCTCGCTGCCGACCTGGATGACGGTCGTCTTCGCCATCGGCGTCTTCGGCGGATTGCTCGGCTCGCTGGCCTTGTCCGCGCGGCGCGCCGCCGCCATGCCGGTTCTCGCCGTTTCGCTCCTCGGCTACCTCGCGCTGTTCGCCGGCGACGTGTACTTCGGGGTCTTCGATGCCATGCCGGGCCAGCTGGCGATCCTCGCCTTTGTCGTGGTCGTTGCGGCAGCCCTGCTCGTGACCGCCCGGGCGGCCCGCTCCCGCGCACTCCTGCGCTGACCCTCCCGTTCGATCAGAGACCCGTTGCACCGTCCGAGGAACGTCACGGACTCCCCCGGTGGGTCGCGCCATTCGCCTATGTCCGGCGCCCTCCGCACCCTCTACGCTTCATGGCAGACGGTGCGTTCCTGCACCGCTCGGCACGACCCTGGACAGCACGGGTCGTGCGGACCACATCGACAGGGGTGTGATGAAGGGCTTCTTGCCTCGATCGCCGTCGAGCCAGTCGCCTGTTCGTCGACCCGTGAGTCGGCTCGACATGGCGCCACCGAAGCCCCACCACCGGACTGGCCTGACCGTCCCGATTCCGGATCGCGGCGTGGGGTGAGTCTCGACGGACGGCAGTCCGGCTGATACAA
>CAIUGQ010000327.1 GCA_903898725.1 uncultured Burkholderiales bacterium
TCGCGCTGCTGCGGCTCGTCGAGCGCGGCAACTGCTGGGTGAAGCTGTCGGCGGCCTACGAGACCTCGCGCATCGGCGCGCCGCGCTACGAGGATGTCGGCGCACTCGCCGCGGCCCTCGTGCGCGCCGCGCCCGAGCGCATGCTCTGGGCCTCGAACTGGCCGCACCCGTCGGCCCGGCCCGATGCGATCCCCGACGACGCCGACCTGCTCGACGTGCTGCTCGACTGGGCGCCGCGCGAGGCGGACCGGCACCACATCCTGGTCGACAGCCCGGCCGCACTCTACGGCTTCGACTGAGCCCCGATCACACCGAGGCGACAGGCATCGGGGCAGAATGACGGCCCTGCCCTTCCCCTCCCCCTCCCGGAAGCCACCGCGATGCCCTGGACCACGCTGATCACCGCCGACGAACTGGCCGAGCACATCGACCACTGCCTGGTCGTCGACTGCCGCCACGACCTCGGCGACCCCGCCGCGGGCCGCCGCCTGCACGACGAGGCGCACATCCCGGGCGCGATCTTCCTCGGCATGGACCACGACCTCGCGCTGCCCAAGGGACCGGGCACCGGCCGCCATCCGATGCCCTCGCGCGAACAGGTCCGCGAGCGGCTCGCGGCAGCCGGCCTGTCGGACGGCGTGCAGCTCGTGGTCCACGACAGCGGCAACGGCATGGCCGGCAGGCTGTGGTGGATGGCGAAATGGATCGGTCACGACGCGGTCGCCGTGCTCGATGGCGGCCTCGCCGCCTGGCGCAAGGCCGGCTACCCGGTCACCGCCGAGCCGACCGCCGCGCGCGCGCCCGGCACGCTGACGCTGCGCGCGCCGCTGGCCGCGATCGCCGATGCCGCGCAGACCGGGCGCGCCGCGGCCGATGCGTCGGGACTCGTGCTCGACGCCCGCCCCGGCGAGCGCTATCGGGGCGACGTCGAGCCGATCGACCCGGTCGCCGGGCACATCCCCGGCGCGCTCAGCCGGCCCTGGGTGCAGAACGTCCGCGAGGACGGCCGCTTCAAGCCGGCACCGGTGCTGCGTGCCGAGTTCGACGCGCTGCTGGCGGGACGCGACCCGCAAGCGGTGGTCAACAGCTGCGGCTCGGGCGTGTCGGCCTGCATGAACCTGCTGGCGATGGCGCATGCCGGGCTGACCGGTTCGGCCCTGTACGCGGGCTCCTGGAGCGAATGGATCACCGACCCGACGCGTCCGGTGAAGCTCGGCGCAGAACCCTGAGACCAGGCGCCGGACCCTGAGGCGAGGCGCCGGACCCCGAAGCGAGGCTTCGGACCCTGACGTGATGCACCGGATCCCGACACCCCGGACCGGGCCCCTGGGCATCCGTCAGCCGCGCGCAGCGGCCTCGCGCGCGCGGCGATCGGCCCGGTCGAAGCGCAGCACCAGCCAGGCCATCACGAGATCACCGAGCGCCAGCGCGCCGGTCGCCCACCAGGTGTGATGCCAGCCGCCGCTGGCCGCATGCACCGCGGCGATCAGCGGCGGGGACAGGAACTGCCCGAGCGTCGAGCCCTGCTGCATCAGACCGGTGGTGGTGGCGACCGCGCGCGGATGGGGCGCGTAGGCGGGCGTCGTTGCGAACAAGGTCCCCGGGATCAGCCCGCCGACGGCCGAGAACAGCAGCACGCCGGCGTAGCGGACCGCGAACGGCGCGTCCGACCCGAAGCACAGCCAGGCACCCAGGATCATCGCGATCGCGGCCGTGGCGATCAGCACCGGCCGCGACACGCCGCGCTGCAGCAGCACGCCGGACGACAGGTTGCCCACGACATTGACGGCCACGCCGATCGCGGTGAGCGTACCGGCGAGGGCGAGCGGCACCGCGGCCTCGGTGTAGAGCGTCGGCAGGAAGCTGAAGACCCCCATCCACTGCGACGCGTAGCAGCCGAAGGCGATCGCGAGCACCCAGGGTCGGGGCGAGCCCAGCGTGTCCCGAACCAGCGACAGCGCGCCGTGCGGCGCACGCCCCGCCGGATCGGGGGCCACGACCCGCCCGAGCAGCACCGCCATCGCGAGCGACGCGGCGGCGATGGCCCACCAGACCGGGCGCCAGCCCTGCGACTCGTAGGCCAGCGGCGAGAGCACCAGCGCGAGCGCCATGCCGACCGGCATGTAGGCGCTCCACGCGCCCATTACCCCTCGCAGGCGCACCGGCGGCACGCCACGGGCCAGCAGGGCCGGGCCCGGCAGCACCGTCAGGATGAAGCCCGCGCTCTCGAGCGCGCGGCTGGCCAGCAGCACCGTCACCGAAGGGGCGAGCGCGCCCATCATCGACCCCGCGGCGGCGACGACCAGCCCCGTGCGCATCACCCGACGCGGCCCGAAGCGATCGGCGAGCATCCCGCCGAACAGGCCGAGCAGCATGCCGGCGAGCTGGAAGAACGACACGAGCAGGCTGGCCGCGACCAGATCCAGGCCGAACTCCGCCCGCAGCGCGGGCAGTGCCGGGGGCAGCTTGCCGACGTTGAGCGACACGACGATCGCCGCGGCCAGCACCGCGGCCAGCGTCGCCCCCCAGCCCGGCCGGGACTGCGCCACGGCCCGCGTCAGTGCGAGTGGACCATCGAGGTCACCGCCGCGATCGCGGCGATGCCGGCGAGCAGCAGCACGACCTGCACCGCCGACTCTCCGCGCCGGCGCTGGCGCTGCATGTCGGGCACGAGGTCGGCGAGCGCGATGTACACGAAGCTGCTCGCTGCCAGCACCAGCACGAAGGGCAGCACGTCCTTAGAGGTCTGCAGCGACAGCCAGCCGATCACGCCGCCTGCAACCGACGCGAGTCCCGACAGTGCGTTGTAGGCGAGCGCGCGCCGGCGCGTGTAGCCGGCATTGAGCAGCACGATGAAGTCGCCGATCTCCTGCGGGATCTCGTGGGCAGCGATCGCGGCGGCGGTCAGCCACCCGAGGCGCTCGTCGGCAAGGAAGGCGGCCGCGATGAGGAAGCCGTCGGCGAGGTTGTGGATCGAGTCGCCCACGAGGATCAGCAGACCGCCCGGACCGGCTTCGTCGTGGTCGTGGCCGTGGTGATGGCCGTGACCGTCGCCCTCGTGATGATGACTGTGTCGCAGCAGGGCCGACTTCTCGAGCAGGAAGAAGCCGATCAGCCCCGCGAGCAGCGTCCAGCACAGCGCATGCAGGTCGGCCTGCGACTCGAAGGCCTCGGGCAGCAGATGGAGGATGGCGGTGCCCAGCAGGATGCCCGCCGACACGCTCACCATCCGGGGCACCATCGAGGACAGGGCGCCGAAGGACAGCCAGGAGGCGATGAACACGGAGGCGAGCCCCGACAGCAGCGTCGCGGCGATGATCGAGGCGAGAGTCAGGGTGGTCCCCGTGGAGCCAGATGCAAACGAGTTGCAGAGTATCGCCCGAGTATAGCGCGGGACCGGGTCGCAGCCGGCCCGGCAACGCCGTTCCGGTTCGCCGGCGCGGCGGACCCCGGCAGCCCCCCCGCACGGGCTAGACTCGTCACGCAGCCGGCACCCCCGCCCGTGCCCTGCGCCACAGCGGCGCGGCGCAGGCGGACAGCCGGCGCGACACCGACACCAGGAGACCGCGATGCCCCTCACCCCCCCGACGCGTCCGAGCGTCGCCCCGAACCCGCGCGCACCCTCGCGCCGTCTCGCGCTCGCCGCGCTGTCGGCCGCGCTGCTGGCCGGCGCCTGTGCGTCGATGCCCGATGCGGCCACGCCGGCCCGCTCGGTGTCCACCCCCCACCTCGATACGTTCATGCGGCGCGTCGAGGCCGACTCGAAGGCCGGCCGGCTGCCCGGCGCCGTGCTGCTGGTCGCCCGGGACGGCAAGCTGCAGTACGCCGGCGCCGTCGGCGTGCAGGACCCCGCCACCGGCAAGCCGATGGCGCGCGATGCGATCTTCCGCATCTACTCGATGACCAAGCCGATCGTGTCGATCGCGACGATGCAGCTCGTCGAGGACGGTCGCCTGCGGCTCGGCGACCCGGTCTCGCGCTGGATCCCCGAGATGAAGGGCATGCAGGTCGCCGTCGAGCGGCCCGGTGCCGACGGCAAGCCGACCGTGGCCGAGCGCGTGGTCGCCCCGCGCGAGATGACGGTGCAGGATCTGCTGCGCCACACCTCGGGCCTGACCTACGGGGTGTTCGGACGGTCGGCGGTGAAGGACGAGTACCTCAAGGCGAAGATCGTCCCGGCCTCCGAGGCCCTGCCCTTCGACCTGACCGAGATGGCGCGGCGTCTCGGGACGCTGCCGCTGTCGTTCGCGCCGGGCGGCACCTGGGAGTACAGCATCTCGACCGACGTGCTCGGCCTCGTCGTCGAACGGGCCTCGGGCATGAAGCTCGATGCGTTCCTGTCGCAGCGCATCCTCGTGCCGCTCAAGATGAACGACACCGCCTTCTGGGTGCCGCCGGAGAAGCAGGCCCGTCTCGCCGAAGCGTTCCCGGCCGACCCGGACTCGAAGGCCAAGGTCACGCTGCTCGAGGTGCGCAAGCCCCCGGTGCTGCTGTCCGGCGGCGGCGGCATGGTCTCGACCGCCGACGACTACCTGCGGTTCACGCAGATGCTGCTCAACGGCGGCGAGCTCGACGGCGTGCGCATCGTCTCGCGCAAGACGATGGAGTTCATGGGGTCCGACCACCTGGGCACCGTGCGCGGACCGACCTACCTGCCGGGACCGGGCTACGGCTTCGGACTGGGCTTCGCGGTGCGCACGGCGCCGGGCGAGTCGACGAACTACGGCAGCCCCGGCGAGATCAACTGGGGCGGCTACGCGGGCACGGCCTTCTGGGTCGATCCGAAGGAGCGCCTGGTGGCGGTGTGGATGATGCAGGGCCCGGCGCAGAGCGGGCAGTACCGCCCGCTGCTGCGCACGGCGGTCTACACCTCGCTGGATCGCTGAGCGGACGCACGGCCCGCCCGCCGGCTCAGGCGGGCCGGTCGTCCTCGAAGCGCGGGCCGGCCGCCTTGGAGCCCGCGTCGAAGACCTCGGCCGGATACCAGCGCGCGAAGTCGGCCATCACGGTATCGAAGGGCAGGTCGTCGTAGAGACCGTCGTCGCGCAGGTACTGCATGTGCCGACGCGACGACGCGTCATGCTCCTGCAACAGGGCGTCGTGCTCGCCGTCGAACTCGGTCGGCCGCACGCCGAACCGCTCGCACAGCTCGAGGTTGAACACCGCGGCGGCCTTCACCCAGCGGCCGTCGATCCACAGCGCGGCGTAACCGTGGTCGTGGAAGACGTCGGTGCCGCCGAGCAGGCGGCGCAGCTTCTCGGTGTTCAGGTGGTTGGTCACGTCGGCCAGCCCGACGGCCGCCGGGATGCCGGCCACGCGGGCCGCCGCCGCCAGCAGCCCGGCCTTCGGCACGCACCAGTTGCGCGGGCTGACGGCCACGCTGCTCGCCCGATAGTCGCCCCGCTCGCGGGTGCACGAGAACGGGTCGTAGCGGATGCGGTCGCGCACCGCGTAGAAGAGCCGAACGGCCCGCTCGCGCGGCGCTTCGGCGCTGCCGACGGCCGCGTCGACGAAGGCGCGCAGCGCCGGGTGAGCGGTGTCGAGCAGCGCGGTCGCGCCGCGACAGCGCTCGACGAAGGCCGCGCCGGCCTCATCGACCGGCACCCCGCGCGGCGCGCCCTCCGGCATGCTCAGGCGACGCCGTGCTTGCGGAACCACTCGGTCGCGCGCTTCCAGCCGTCCTCGGCCGCGGGCTTGCGGTACGAGGGCCGGTAGTCGGCGTGGAACGCGTGCGGCGTCTCGGGGTAGACAACGAACTCGGACGCCTTGGCGGCGGCGCTGCCCGCCGACAGCCGCGTCTTCATCTCGTCGACCGTGTTGACGGGGATGCCCGCGTCGGCGCCGCCGTACAGGCCGAGCACCGGTCCCTTGAGCGTGACCGCGACATCGTACGGATGCAGCGGCGTCGCGGGGCTGGTCGCGCCGGTCAGGCGGCCGTACCAGGCCACGCCCGCCTTCACCGCGGGGTTGTGCGCGGTGTAGAGCCAGACGATGCGGCCGCCCCAGCAGAAGCCGGTGATGCCGAGCTTGTCGCGGTTGCCGCCGTTGGTGTTCGCGAACGCGACCGTCGCATCGATGTCCGACATGACCTGGGCATCGGTCACCTTCGGCACCAGCTCGCCGGTGATCTGGGCGACGGTCGGGTAGGCCTGCGGGTCACCGAAGCGGAAGTACAGCTCGGGCGCGACCGCATGCCAGCCGGCACGGGCGAAGCGCCGGCAGACGTCCTTGATGTGCTCGTGAACGCCGAAGATCTCCTGGACCACGACGATCGTCGGCGCACCCGATGCGGTGGCCGGCGCGGCGAAGTAGGCGGGCATCGAGCGGCCGTCGGCGGTGCGGATCAGCACGTCGCCGGCCCGCAGCCCGGTCGTCGGGGTGGTGATGGTCTGGGCCAGCAGCGACCCGGTCGGCGCGACCGAGGCCGCAAAGCCGGCGACGGCGGAGCCGGCGATGAAGCCGCGGCGATCGAGGCGGGTCGGCGGCACCAGGGAGTCGAGCTCGGGCGACACACCGTCGGCACCGCGCGCGTCGCGAATCGAATCGTCCAAGGAAGGCTCCTCTGATATCGTGGGTTCGGATCGGATGTCGCCCGGGGCCCGTCGGGTGGGGTCGGCGACACGGCCGATCGTACTCCGAACACGGCCCCGATCCGCCGCTTGGCCGACCACGACGCAGGGACACGCCCCGCGCACCACCCGATGCACCGGCTCTACCACGACCCCGTCGCCGATCCGCCCGCCACGCGCACGATCGGCCCGTTCCTCGCGCGCACCCGCATCGCGTACTTCACGATGGAGATCGCGCTGCGTCCGGAGATGCACACCTACAGCGGCGGCCTCGGCGTGCTCGCCGGCGACACCGCGCGCTCGTGCGCCGACCTCGGGCTGCCGATCGTGTTCGTGTCGCTGCTCAGCCGCCAGGGCTACCTGCGTCAGGAGATCGACGCGGACGGCGGCCAGATCGAGCATGCCGACCCGTGGGAGCCGACGGCCTGGGCCGTACCGCTGCGCGCCAAGGTCGCGCTCGTCCTCGAGGGCCGCGAGGTCTGGGTCCGGCCCTGGTTGCACGTGATCCGCAGCCCGATCGGCGAGAGCGTGCCCGTGCTGCTGCTCGACACCCGGCTCGAGGACAACGCGCCCGAGGATCGCGCCCTCACCGACCGGCTCTACGGCCCGGGCGCGGACTACCGGCTCAAGCAGGAGGCGGTACTCGGCATCGGCGGGCTGCGCGTGCTGCAGGCCCTCGGCTTCGACGTGCGCATCCACCACATGAACGAGGGTCATGCCGCGCTGCTCGCGCTCGACCTGATGCGCCGTCATCCGCGGCCGCCCGACCCGATCTCCCCGGATGCGATGCGCTACCGGCTCGCGCCGGTCCGCGAGGCCTGCGTGTTCACCACCCA
>CAIUGQ010000328.1 GCA_903898725.1 uncultured Burkholderiales bacterium
GGCGAAGCCCGGGCACGGCCGCGAGCGGCGCGAACTCGTCGAGGTTGCTGATCCGCGGCGGCGCGACGATCGCGACCGTGCGCAGCCCCGGCGCGTCCGCCGACGCCGCCGGTCCGTACCAGCCGTCCTCCTCCGGCAGTCCGTGCCCACGCAGCATCGGGATCACCGCGACCAGCGGCACGCCGGTCAGTTCGCGGATCTGCCGGGGCCCGGGCTCGAGCAGTGCCGGATCACCCCGGAAGCGGTTCAGCACGAGGCCGGCGAGCAGCGGGCGCAGGTCCTCGGGCAGCAGCAGCGTGGTGCCGTGCAGATGGGCGAACGCGCCGCCGCGGTCGATGTCGGCCACCAGCAGCGCCTGGGCCGGCCCGTGTTCGCGCGCCCAGCGTGCGGTGCCGAGGTTCACGTAGTCGTGCGGCGCGAGGTTGATCTCGGCCGGCGAGCCGGCGCCCTCCACCACCACCAGCCCGCGCGAGGCGGCCAGCCGATCGAAGCCCTCGCGGGCCGCCGCCGCGAGCCGCGCGCTGCGCTCGATCCAGCCCATCCGCGACAGCTCGGCATCCGGCCGACCGTGCACCACCACCTGGCTTGCGGTGTCGCGCTCGGGCTTGAGCAGCACGGGGTTCATGTCGGTGGTCGGCTGCGCGCGCGCAGCCAGGGCCTGCAGGTACTGCGCGGTGCCGATCTCGCCGTGGGCGCCGTCGGGCGTCGGCACCACGCGCGCGTTGTTGCTCATGTTCTGCGCCTTGAACGGCGCCACGTCGACGCCCCGGCGCGCCGCCGCCCGGCACAGCGCGGTCGCCACCCAGCTCTTGCCGGCGCCGCTGCCGCATCCCCAGACGATCAGGGTCCGTGCCATGGGAGCCGCCCTGCCCCGCCGACCTAGACCTGCGCCCGGTGCCGCCGCAGGTGGTCCTCGATGAAGCTCGACACGAAGAAATAGCCGTGGTCGTAGCCGGCCTGCCGGCGCAGCTCGAGGGGCACCCGCGCATCGGCGCAGGCAGCCTCGAGCAGCTCGGGCTTGAGCTGGTTCGCGAGGAAGGGATCGGCCTCGCCCTGGTCGACCAGGATCGCCGGCCCCGACCAGCCGCGCGTGCGCAGCAGCTCGGTCGCGTCGTAGGCGGCCCAGCTCGTGCGGTCCTCGCCGAGATAGCCCGACAGCGCCTTCTCGCCCCACGGGCAGCGCACGGGCGATGCGATCGGCGCGAACGCCGACACCGAGCGGATCCAGCCCGGGTTCGACAGCGCGATCGTGAGCGCGCCGTGCCCGCCCATCGAGTGCCCGGACATCGCGGTGCGCGCATCGTCGACCGGGAACTCGCCGGCAACCAGCGCACGCAGCTCGTCGACGACGTAGCTGCGCATCCGGTAGTGCCGCGACCACGGCTCGCGCGTCGCGTCGACGTAGAAGCCCGCGCCCAGCCCGAAGTCCCAGCTGTCGCGATCGCCCGGCAGCTCGACGCCGCGCGGGCTGGTGTCGGGCGCCACGAGCGCGATGCCGAGCTCGGCCGCCACCCGCTGCGCGCCGGCCTTCACGACGAAGTTCTCCTCGGTGCAGGTCAGGCCCGACAGCCACCACATGACCGGCACCCGGCCGCTCGCAGCCTGCGGCGGCAGGAACAGGCCGAAGCGCATCGTGCAGCCGGTGGCCGTCGACTCGTGCGACCAGACCTGCTGCGCGCCGCCGAAGCAGCGCGCCTCCGACACCTTCTTCAGCGTCATCAGAAGGTCACGACCGAGCGGATCGATTCGCCCGAGTGCATCAGGTCGAAGGCGTCGTTGATCTTCTCGACCGGCATCACGTGGGTGATCAGGCTGTCGATGTCGATCTTGCCGTCCATGTACCAGTCGACGATCTTCGGCACGTCGGTGCGCCCGCGTGCGCCGCCGAACGCGGTGCCGCGCCAGTTGCGGCCGGTGACGAGCTGGAACGGCCGGGTCTTGATCTCCTGGCCCGCACCGGCCACGCCGATGATGATGCTGGTGCCCCAGCCGCGGTGCGTGCACTCCAGCGCCTGGCGCATCACGTCGACGTTGCCGATGCACTCGAACGAGTAGTCGGCGCCGCCGCCGGTCAGCTCGACGAGGTGCGCGACCAGATCGCCGCCCACTTCCTTGGGGTTGACGAAGTGGGTCATGCCGAACTTCTCGGCGATGGCCTTGCGGTCGTTGTTCAGGTCGACGCCGACGATCATGTTGGCCCCGACCATGCGCGCGCCCTGCAGCACGTTCAGGCCGATGCCGCCCAGGCCGAAGACCACCACGTTCGCGCCCGGCTCGACCTGGGCGGTGTTGATCACCGCGCCGATGCCGGTGGTCACGCCGCAGCCGATGTAGCAGACCTTCTCGAAGGGCGCGTCCTCGCGAATCTTCGCGAGGGCGATCTCCGGCAGCACGGTGTAGTTCGAGAAGGTGGAGCAGCCCATGTAGTGATGGATCTTCCTGCCGCCGATCGAGAAGCGGCTGGTGCCGTCGGGCATCACGCCCTTGCCCTGGGTGCCGCGGATGGCGGTGCACAGGTTCGTCTTGCGCGACAGGCACGACTTGCACTGGCGGCACTCGGGCGTGTAGAGCGGGATGACGTGGTCACCCTTCTTCAGCGAGGTCACGCCCGGCCCGACGTCGACGACGATGCCGGCCCCCTCGTGGCCGAAGATCGCGGGGAACAGGCCCTCGGGGTCGGCGCCGGAGCGGGTGAACTCGTCGGTGTGGCAGACACCGCTGGCCTTGATCTCGACCAGCACCTCGAAGGCCCGCGGGCCCTCGAGCTGGACGGTTTCGATGACCAGGGACTTGCCCGCCTCGTACGCCACCGCCGCCTTCACATCCATGTCGTCTCTCCGTTGTCGCTCGCGGTCGTGTCGACCCAAACCGCGATGGTGGGTGACGGAGCGCCGGGCGGTCAACCGGAGCGCTCGGGTTCGCGGTCGGCGGTCGGCGGTCGCTCGGTCGACGGTCAGCGGGCAGCGGGTTCTCGGTCGACGGTCGGCGCGCGGCGTCGCTGCCCTTCAGGCCGTTGCTTCCTCCGAGGCCCGCACCCCGGGCTGCGCCCGGGGTCCCCGTCTCGCACAGGCGCCCGACGGGCCGGGCCAAGAACTCACCCGCTTCGCGGGTTCAAACAGCTTGGCCCTGAAGTCCGACCTGCGGCCGGACTTCACCCGTCGGACACCTGCGCGAGCCGGTGCGGCCCAGTCGGTGCGCAACGGCCTGAAGGGCAGCGACGCCGAGAGACGTGGGGGCGCACGAAGGCGCTCGGACGCCTGCACGGTGGTGCGGAGGTGAATGACGCGTCGATGTGGGTATGGGAAGAGTGGCATGCCACCCATCTGCCTTCTCGAGCGCACGGCACGCCACCCCTGTCTCGCCCGTCGTCGCCCGGGGGCGGGCATCGCGAAGCGTGAGGCCGCGCCGCGAGGTGGGGGGTCGCGACGGGCATCGGTCGGCGCAGCCGACCGATAGGCGAAAACTGTCTGAGAGGGTGTGTACAGAATTAATTGACCGCTCGTTTATTGACGCGCAAGCTGGCGGTGTTTCCACTTGCCGGAGCGCCCGATGCGCATTCGAGCCAGCAGA
>CAIUGQ010000329.1 GCA_903898725.1 uncultured Burkholderiales bacterium
CGGTGCACCACCCGTTCACCGCACCCAAGGACGGCCACGAGGACTACATGGCGACCGACCCGGGCCGCTGCGTGGCCAAGGCCTACGACAGGGTGCTCAACGGCTGGGAGATCGGCGGCGGCTCGGTGCGGATCCACCGCGAGGCGGTGCAGAGCAAGGTCTTCCGCGCGCTCAAGATCAACCCCGAGGAGGCCCGTGCGAAGTTCGGCTTCCTGCTCGATGCGCTGCAGTACGGCGCGCCGCCCCACGGCGGCATCGCCTTCGGCCTGGACCGCATCGTCACGATGATGGCCGGCGCCGAGTCGATCCGCGACGTGATCGCCTTCCCGAAGACGCAGCGCGCCCAGGACCTGCTCACGCAGGCACCGTCGCCGGTCGACGAGAAGCAGCTCAAGGAGCTGCACATCCGGCTGCGCGCGGTCGAGCCGAAGGCGCCCGAGGCGAAGGCCTGAGGGGGCGCCGGGGGCGCACGGCGGCACGGCAGGACAGCAGGTCGACAGGGGCGAGGCAAGCGATGGGCACGAAGATCCCCGAGTCGGTCCTGGTCGTGATCCACACGCCCGGGCTGCAGGTGCTGCTGCTCGAGCGGGCGGATCACCCCGGCTTCTGGCAGTCGGTGACCGGCAGCAAGGACACGCTCGACGAGGCGCCGGCCGAGACCTGTCGGCGCGAGGTGCTCGAGGAGACCGGCCTCGACGCCGCGGCCGAGGGCTGCGTGCTCGAGGACTGGGGCCTGCGCAACCGCTACGAGATCTACCCGCAGTGGCGCCACCGGTATCCCGATGGCGTCACGCACAACACCGAGCATGTGTTCGGGCTGCTGGTGCCGGACGTGGTGCCGGTGCGCATCGCGCCGCGCGAGCATCTGCAGTCGCTGTGGCTGCCCTGGGAGGAGGCCGCGGGGCGGTGCTTCTCGATGTCGAACGTCGAGGCCATCCGCCAGCTGCCGACCCGCAGGGCCAGGTCCCGATGAACGCGGCGGGCCCCCGCGACCGCGGCCGGCTCGACGCCGATGACATCGGCGACGTGGGCCTGCGCGCGGCCTACCCGCCGGGCCCCGAGCGCAAGACCGCGGACGAGCCGCCGACCGAGCGCAGCGGCGGCGGTCTGCGGGTGGCGACCTACAACATCCACAAGGGCGTGATCCGCGACCTGTTCGGGCTGCGGCGCGTCTCGAGCGTGCACGAACTGCGCGCGCGGATGCACGAGCTCGATGCCGACCTGATCTTCCTGCAGGAAGTGCAGGGCAAGAACGACCGTCATGCGAACCGCTTCGAGGACAAGTGGCCCGGCGAGCCGCAGGAGCAGTTCCTCGCGCGCTCGCCGACGCTCAAGCACACCTTCGAGACCGCCTACGGCCGCAATGCGAACTACCTGCACGGCCACCATGGCAATGCGCTGCTCTCGCGCTTCCCGATCGTGCGCCGCGAGAACCGCGACTTCTCCGACCATGCGCTCGAGAAGCGCGGCGTGCTGCACTGCGTGGTGCGCATCGGACGGCGCAACGTCCACTGCTTCGTCATCCACTTCGGGCTGCTCGCGCGCAGCCGCGACCGGCAGGCCGACGCGCTGGTCGACTGGATCGTGCGCGAGGTGCCGCGCCGCTCGCCGCTGCTGATCGCCGGCGACTTCAACGACTGGCGCGATCGGCTCTCGCGGCGCTTCGTCGAGGCGCTGCAGGTCACCGAGGTGATGGGCTCGGCACGCACCTTCCCGGCACTGGTGCCGTGGCTGCGGATGGACCGCATCTACACGCGCGGCTTCGACCTCGTCGGCGCGGACGTGCTGCGCGGGCCGTCCTGGGCACGGCTCTCGGACCACGCGCCGCTGGTCGCCGACCTGCAGCTGCTGCGCTAGGGCGGCGGCCGGCATGGACACGGCCGACACCGAGGATGCAGGCCTGCTCGAGCGCCTGCGGCCACGTCCGCTCGACGGCAACGCCGTGGTGCTGCTGCAGTCCGGCGCCGAGTTCTTCCCGGCCCTGGTGGCCGCGATCGACGCCGCCGAGCGCCTGGTCAGGCTCGAGACCTACATCTTCAACGACGACGAGGCCGGACGGCAGGTCGCGGGCGCGCTCGCGCGCGCGGCCGGGCGCGGCGTCGACGTGCGCCTGATGATCGACGGCTTCGGCACCCGTGAACTGGCGCCCGCCATCGCGGGACCGCTCGCGCTGGCCGGCGTGAAGCTGGGGGTGTACGCGCCGATGCCGCGCTTCTTCACGCTCGACCGCGAGCGGCTGCGCCGGCTGCACCGCAAGCAGGCCGCCATCGACGGACGCATCGCCTTCGTCGGCGGCATCAACGTGCTCGACGATCACTGGGACCCCAACCACGGTGCGCTCGCGCATCCCCGGCTCGACTACGCGGTGCGGCTCGGCGGACCGGTGGCCGCGTCGGTCGATGCGGCGATGAGCCGGCTGTGGTGGCAGGTGGCGGTCGCGCGGGCGCCGCTGCGGGCCGCCGGCGCGGCACTGCCGCGGCCCGTGGCCGCGGCAGCCGGCACCGACGCCCGCCCGCGCCGC